>JBGTDB010000190.1:0-3912 GCA_041748515.1 Phycisphaerae bacterium | reverse complement strand
CTTCCTGATAAATGGAATCGTCGGTGATGCGCACGACGCTCATGGCGTCGGTGTCGATACGAATGATTTCGTCGTTCACGTCGCGAACGTCAGTGGTCGTGAAGGTCGCGTCATTGGGGTCGGTGAACCGGGCGAACCGGGCGTCGACGCCGTTTCCGTTGTTTTCGCCGTCGAGAAAGAGATTGCAACCTGCCAGTGAGATCAATCCGGCCGTCAGAAGAACAGTCATTGTCCGTCGTGAAGCTGCCATGTTTCTACTCCAAAAACTCTCCTGTGTTACCCTTTGAAACACGGCAACGAATTGTATCACGGAAGGACCGCCGCGTCCAAACCGGTCGAGAGCGGACTCGCGAGCAGGTCGCTTTCGGAACACCAGTGGTTAAGCCGGGGGTTACGCCCCTACCGGACGCGTTTGAATTCGCCGGCGTCGAGGCGGCGGAAGTAAACATTGGCAGCACGAAGAACCACCGGAGACAAGAGAACCACGGCCGGGAGGTTGGTCAGGACCATCATCCCCGCCGTGGCGTCGGAGAAATCGTAAACGACCTTGAATTCCGGCAGCACCATGCCCAGGAACACAAACACCACGAAAATGAATTTGAACGGAAGGATGGCCGCCGGACCGAGCAGATACTCCGCTCCCTTTTCACCGTAATAGCTCCAGCTAATCATGGTACTGAAGGCAAACAGAAGTACGGCCAGCGTCACGAACCATTTTCCAAACCCCGGCACCACCGTGTCAAAGGCAAACCCGGTCATGTCGGCCCCCTCGATGGCCAGGTGAACCGGTTGTCCGACTTCGAGCCGGGCGCGGTTGGCGTCGGTCAGGTGGCTCGGATTCAGGTCGAGCACAATGCCGTGAATGTCGCCCCACTGATCGCCTTCTCCGATCACTTCCTTCATCGGGATTTTCACGTCCGCAAAGGTCTCGCCGACACCCCTGGTCACGTGAACTGAAAGCCGTCGGTTGTCGTCTTTGCGGATGCGCTCGGTGTACGAGGCTTGCCAGACATCTTCGACTTCGTCGCTGATCGCCACGGTGAGCGTGTCGGAGTCGATGGCCGCGACCGTGCCGATCGCGGGCCGCTGCCACACACCCGTCATAAGGATCACCAGGGCGCTCATGGTGCAGATGACGAGGGTATCGATAAAAGGGCCGAGCCCGGCGACGATGCCTTCACGGATGGGCTCTTCGGTCTTGGCCGCGGCGTGGGCCATGGGGGCCGATCCTTCTCCGGCCTCGTTGGAAAAGCACGCTCGACGAAGTCCCCATTGGAACGCGATCCAGACCGAGACGCCGGCGAACGCACCGCCCTCGGCCGCGGGGGTGAAGGCGTGCCGGACGATCATGGCCAGGTAGTGCGGGACTTCCGAGGCGTGTTCCGCGATGACATAAATCGCGCCCAGGACGTAGATGACGCACATCGCGGGAACGAGCTTGGCCGCGACCCGTCCGATGCGCTTGATGCCTCCGATAATAACCAGGGCGACCAGGATGGAAACGATCGTCGCCGAGGCCACGGGCGGAACAAGGAAATGCTTGCCCAGCATTTGCGAGACGTTCCAACCCTGGAACATGTTGCCGCCGCCCACCGCGTTGAGCATGGTTGCTACGGCAAACAAAACGGCCAGCACCTTGAACAGAACCCACGCCGGATTGCCGCGAGAGCGAAGCGGTTCGACGAGTCCCTTCTGGATGTACCACATGGGGCCGCCGCGGACCTCGCCGCGAGCGCGAGGAACGGCCCCTGAGTCCGGTTTGGCCTCCCACTTGTACTCGAGCGTGCGTTCCTCGGCGTCGCGGGCGGTGAGCGCCGGAGCGCTGGGGTCGGGAACGTCTCGGACGTCGCGGAAGATCATGGCCAGCGAGCATTCGACGAACTTGAGGGCCATGCCGAACAGGCCCACCACCCACATCCAGAAGACCGCGCCGGGGCCGCCCAGCGACACGGCCACGGCCACCCCGGCGATGTTGCCCAGACCGATGGTGGCCGAAAGGGCAGCACAGAGGGCCTGAAAGTGGCTGATGTGCCCGACGTCCTCGGGCCGATCATAGTGCCCGCGGATGCAGTCGTATCCGTGAGTCAGAATCCGCCATTGGACAAATTTGGTGAAAATCGAGAAGGCGAGCCCGCATCCGAGCAACAGAAAAAACAGGGGTGTTGACCAGACCCAATCGACCAGCGCGCTGGTGAGATGTTCGAGCATTATGGCGGCTCCCGGCAAAGTGTGCGGGAACCTTAGCGGGCAGACCAAGGCCGGGCAACCCTTGGGCGGCAGGTAGCCGCAGGGGTTTTCCCGGTCGGACTGCGCATCCAAACCGGTTCGAAGCGGTCCATCGAGAGGTGAAAAGCAGATAGTTTACAAACCGAATCAGTTGGCCTAGGTTTCCGCAAAGTTTGGGCCGGGATCGGCCAGGGGCGCGGTCGAATATGGCGAATTCAGCATTCGTTTGGCAACGAGCAATATTCCTCTTTCCGTGTGCATCGACCCGCCCGGCATGAATGCCGGGGCTCTGGCTAGCAGAATGCCGAGGTTCTGGCGGGCATCGTCCGAGAGTTGGACGTTAGTTTGGAGTCAATTGGGAGTCATGCATGAGTAGACCAAAGGAGCAATGGGCCACGCGGCTCGGCGTCATCCTCGCAGTCGCGGGATCGGCCGTGGGGTTGGGCAACTTCCTGCGTTTCCCGGGCCAAGCGGCGTCCAACGGCGGCGGGGCCTTCATGATTCCCTATTTCATTGCCCTGCTGCTTGTCGGAATCCCGATCTGCTGGGCGGAATGGAGCATGGGTCGATTCGGCGGCCGGCACGGCTTCAACTCGGCCCCGGCCATTTTCGGCTTGCTAGGACGTCGTTCGGGCTGGCGCTATTCCGGCGTGCTGGGGCTGCTGATTCCCATCTGCGTCTACATGTATTACGTCTACATCGAGGCCTGGTGCCTGGGCTACGCCTGGGCTTACTTGACCGGTTCGTTCGATATCGGGGCCGATCCGAGCGGCTATGCGGAAAAGAGCACCGCGTTTTTCGGCAATTTTGTGGGGCGGGACACCGACGGCCTCATGCTTGAAGGCGGGTTGCAGCCGGCTGTGCTCTTCTGGATCATCACCTTTACGGTCAATTTCGTCCTGATCTTTCGCGGCCTGACCAAGGGGATCGAGGCGTTCTGCATCCGGGCCATGCCACTGATGGCGGTGTGTGCGGTCATCGTTCTGGTGCGTGTGTTGACCCTGGGTACGCCGAATCCCGACCTTCCGGACCAGAACGTCATCAATGGTCTCGGTTTCATGTGGAACCCCAAGGCGCCGCCGGGCGAACCGTGGTACGCTGCGCTGACCAACGCCCAGACCTGGCTGGCGGCCGCGGGGCAGATATTTTTCAGCCTTTCGGTCGGGTTCGGCATCATCGTCAACTACGCCAGCTACGTGCGACCAAAGGAGGACCTCGCTCTTTCCGGTCTGACGGCGGCTTCGACCAATGAGTTTTTCGAGGTGTGCCTGGGCGGGTTAATTACGATTCCGGCGGCATTCGTATTTCTGGGCGTGGCCGGAGCGACGGCCGGCGGATTCGGGCTGGGGTTTGAGACATTGCCGGCCGTGTTCGGTCATATGCCGGGGACGCGAATCTTCGGATTTCTGTGGTTCTTCATGCTGTTCCTCGCAGCGATCACCAGCTCCCTGTCCATGCTTCAGCCGGCGATCGCCTTTCTCGAGGAAGGGTTGGACATCGGGCGGAAGACCTCGGTGGCCATTCTCGGGTTGATTACCGCCCTGGGCTCGCTGTTCGTGATCTATTTCAGCCGGGGGCTAGTGGCGCTGAATACCATCGACTTCTGGGTGGGCACGGCGCTAATTTTCGTGCTGGCCACCGTCGAAGTGATTTTGTTCGGCTGGGTGTTCGGGGCGGAGCGCGGAC
>JBGTDB010000189.1:0-5316 GCA_041748515.1 Phycisphaerae bacterium | reverse complement strand
TGACGCCGTCATCGCGCAGACTCCTATTGCGAATTATGGGAGCTGCGGCAGCGTTCGGATCATGCTCCGATCCTACCTCCCCCCGGGGGCAGGCCATACCCGCCGATTCTTTTCAGGTATTCGCGGAAGAAGTCGACGATATGCTCGGTGGTGCGGGTTCGTCAGGTGATTTCAACCAGGACGGTCTGGATGACCTGCTTTGCGGCGCCCCCCGTAACAACCGGCCGGGTCTGCCCCATACCGGCACCGTTTACATTCTCTACACCCGAAACGTCATCGGAGACTTCTTCCTGGAACTCGCCGACAACCCGATACTCCGCCCACCAATGTTGCGAATTCGCGGCGAATCACCCGGCGATAAACTCGGCTGGCGGCAGGTCGCCGGGCGCGATGTTAATGGCGATCGCGTCGACGACATTTTCATGAGTTCGCCTTACGTCGACTTTGGAGGAATTGAACGCACATCTTGCGGCGAAGATTTTAACGACGATGGCACGGTGAACCAGATGGATTTCCAGCTTGAAGACTTCAATGACTGCCGCGCGAATTTCGGCTCCGATCTGTTCCACGGCGAGCCTTGCAAAGTTTTTGATTTCGACGGTGACAACGAGATCACAGATGATGACCGATGCGTTTTCTGTTGCCTGTCAAACGAATGCGCGCCAGGACCGGATTGCATTTTCGGAACCGACTCGAACGACTGCTGCGGGAACTTGGTCAACAATGGGTTTGCCGCCGTCATATTTGGTGGGCGATTCCTCGACGGCGACCGGAACATCACGCAGCTTGCAGGTTCCGATCTTCCCGGCGTAATATTTTATGGTGGCACCGCCGGAGATTTGGCCGGCTGGGACATCAGTTCGGCCGGAGATTTCAATCAAGATGGCTTCGGCGATATTCTCATAACCGCGCCCGGTGAGACCCGCCTGGACAGTGCCGGTAGGCTTCGCAAGGGCGTCGTCTATTTGATTTTCGGTGGAACCCACCTGACCAACCGTACGTTCAATCTCTCCGATCCAGAGCGTGGCGTCGGCTCCGTTGAACTGCCCGGAATTGTCTTCCTGAGCCCCTACGTCGCCGGCCGTCCGAACGAAGCCGCTCCGTTGACGGTGGGCCTGCTCGGGGACATCAACAACGACGGATTCGACGATATCGCCATCGGCAACCCCAAGGCTGACTTCATTGACCTGACGTTCCCGCAAGGACCGGACGCCCCCGGAACAGATCCGGCTGCCGGCCGTCGTCGCGACGCGGGCGACGTCTATGTCATCTACGGCAGCAACTTTGGCAGCAACCGCGGAGCGCCTTAGTTTTGTCGGAATGGCCTTATTCGGCCGCCGTGACGCGGTCTGTCGCTGTTTTTTCCGCAACCGGTCGAGGGTTTCACAAGAGAGAGGGTCCATGCGCCAGCCATGGCTCTGGTTATCATTGCCCTCATGCGGACTCATAATTAGGCCTGACAGGCCCGGTCGTCATCGAACCGACCCAAAGTAGAGGGCGTATTAACCGCTGGGAACTACGTCTTTGCGCGGCCTAACAGAAAAATCTCCCCAAAAGACGCCCGGACGGTTTTCCCAATTTCACGGAGTTCTCAATGGCCCACGCCCATATGCGCGAGATCGAGGCGCAAACGGTCAAGGCCAGCGCCCTGCTCATCGCCACGCTGATGGGCGGAATGCTGGTGGTCGGTTCATTTGTCATAGACATTCCGGCGGTTTCCCGCCTCCTGTTCCAACAAGAAACCGACTTTGCCGTCGGACGATCCAGCACGGCCTACTCCGAATTGCTCGCCCTGATAGGGGCAGTTCTGCTAGGCGCTCCGCTGGTCTGGCACGCCCTCAAGTGCCTCGCCCACGGCCACAGCCACATGGACGAACTCGTCGCCCTGGCTGTCATGGCCGCAATCGCCCTCGGTGAATACCAGGAAGCCGGCATCATCGCCTTTTTCATGATTATTTCGAATCTCATCGAAACCCGAACTGCCTTAGGCGCCCGCGCCTCAATTGAGTCATTGCTGCGCTTGACCCCCGACAGGGCCCACCGCCTTCGCCCCGACGGTACTGAAGAGGAAGTTGAAGCCAAATTGCTCCGCCCCGGAGACATGGTCCGCGTACGGCCGGGTGACAACATTCCAGTCGACGGCGAGGTAATTTCCGGTGAGTCCACTGTGAACCAGGCCAACATCACCGGCGAGTCGATCCCGGTGGACAAGGCGGCCGGGGAAGAAGTATTTTCCGGCACGAATAACCTCACCGGCGCACTTCAAATCCGCGTCACTAAGGCGGGTGCCGAGACAACCCTCGGCCGTGTCCAGAAGCTGATCCTGGACGCTGAAAAGACTCGAATCCCGCTCATGCGGCTGATCGACCGCTATGCCGGATGGTATACTCCGACGGTTTGCATGTTGGCCGCCGTGGTTTGGTTCTTCTCCGAGGACAAGCAGCTCGGAATCCAGAAGGCGATCACTATGCTCATCATCGCCTGTCCGTGCGCTCTGGTCCTGGCCACGCCGACGGCCATGGTCGCCGCTTTGAGCTGCGCCGCCCGACTGGGCATCCTGATAAAGAACGTCGTGCAGCTTGAATACGCCCGCACCCTGACGGCCGTCATTTTCGATAAAACCGGCACGCTCACCACCGGCGAGCTTTCCGTTTCGCAGTTGAAGCCCGCCCCCGGCGTCGACGGCGTCGAATTGCTCTGGTCCGCGGCATCCGCCGAGCAAATGAGCAAACACCCGGCGGCGTTGGCCGTGGTGGCCGTGGCCAAGAAGGCCCGAATCGATCTGGACCACCCCGAAGGCTTCAATGAAGTTGCCGGTCGAGGCGTGTCCGCCAGTCTCGACGGCGATCGTGTCCTGGTTGGCCGAAGCTCCTGGCTCACCGAGCTGGGCGTGGACATGAGCCTGCTTAAGAACCCCGATTTCGCCGAGCCGGAAGGCGTAAGCATGTTGTACGTGGCCCGCGGCGGTAAGTGCCTCGGGTGGATTGGCCTGGAAGATCGCACTCGTCCCGAAGCCCGGGCCGCCATTGACGAACTACGTGCGCTGAACATCCGCAACCTGTCAATGGTCACCGGTGACAAATGGTCCGTCGCCCGTCGCGTAGGTGCCGAGATGGGCTGCACCGAAGTTCAGGCGGAAGTGCTTCCCGAAGAGAAGCTGCACCTGGTTGACGATCTTCGGCGCAGGGGCCACCGCGTGGCCGTCGTCGGCGACGGCGTCAACGACGCACCGATGCTTGCGGCCAGCGACCTGGGCATCGCCATGGGGGCCGCCGGTAGCGACGTGGCCATTAACTCCGCCTCCATCGCCCTGATGAACAATGACCTGAGCCGCCTTCCGTTCCTGATCCGGCTCTCCCGGGCGACCACGCGCGTCGTCTGGCAGAATATTCTGTTCGGCGTGGCGTTTATCGTGGTGACAATGGTCATGGCCATCATCGGCTGGCTCACGCCAGTGGCTGCGGCTATCGCCCACACGGTCGCGACGGCCGTCGTTATTTTCAACAGCGCCAGGCTCGTCCGATTTGGCGAACAGCCCGCCGAAGAGGCCGAAACCTACCTCGGCCCAATCATCACGCCGGAACCCGCGATGGCATAGATTTCGGGGCGGTGTCCCGGCCCCGCGCTGGCAGCAAAAACCTGTGATGTCCAACGAAGCACCTGGGATCGAAAAGGCCTTGGCAAAGCAGGAAACAGGCCCGGTTCTATGCCAGACCCGACCGATTCGGCAGCAACGCAGCGGAACCACCCCGAACATTAACGTCGGCGCAGCACGAGCGCACCCCCGGCCCATCAACCCTCATGCGCGCCAATCGACAGGCGATCGTAAGTATCGGTGATTAAACGACTTGCGACTGGAGCCAGCGAGACTCGAACTCGCGACCTTCTGCATGCCATGGGGGGGGCTAACAGCCGCCGAACGCGAGAAAACCCCTGTATTTCCAGTACTTTACGCGATTTCTCGATAATTGCAAGCCTTCGCGACTACTCGCGTTTGCGAGCAAAAAAACGCGGTAGTCGAACCCAAAAACGGTAGACTACCGTTGCTTCATACCGCCACCCCCAGCCCCGGAAGGAATCGGGGTGCATCGTCCGTTTCGTGCAGGTGCAAATACCTCTCGGTAACGGACAGTGAACTATGCCGAGCGTGCTTTTGAACGAGCCGCGGGTTTGCGCCGTTCTGGACCATGGTGTTCAAGCAGGCGTGCCGGAACCAGTGCGGGGATATGTTGCGGTCGTCGGCCAGGAGCCCGCTCCATCGGGCTCGATCGATGACAAGCCTTCGCAGGTGGCGCGTAGTCAGGGGCTTCCCGCTCAACCGGCTGTCGCGACGCTCCCTTGTAAAGACGAACCGCTCAACCCGATCGTGATCGCGGAATTTTTGCAATTCTTCATACAATCCGAATGGGATTGACACTTGACCATTCTTCGATCCCTTACCGAAAACGTGTATCTTTCCCTGCTTTTTTGGATTAAGTGTCACGTGCGACCACTGCATGGCGCATAGCTCGGATGCCCGCAGCCCCGCGAAGAAGAGTACCTTGAGCATGAGGCTGTTGCGGGTCTGAATCCGATCAGCCATCGGCCCGGTGTCGGCGACCTTGTAAAGCTGACAAACGCGCTTGTCTTCGCTTGGCCGACCGGTCCAGCCTGGGAAGCCCGCCTTATGAAGCGCCTGAGAAATCTTCCGACACCCAAGGCCCTCGGCCCGCCGACACCGGACGAACTCGACCACTTTCGCGTCCGGCCCCCGAGCCGCCGGCGGCCTGGCGTCGATGAGTTTTTGAACTTCCTCGACGGTCAGGATTCGCTCGATCGTCAGCTCATCGCGGATTTTGCGTTGCTGTAAGATCCACCGACCTGGATTCGACGCCAGCGCCCCGCGCTCCATTAGAAAATTCAGGAAGCTTTTGAGCGCCGCAACATGCCGGTTGAAGCTGCTCGAAGCCAGGCCGCGGGCGTCGATGGCGTCGAGAAACGCGATGTAGTCAGTCTCGGTTGCGTCGAGAATCGAGCGTGCGCCGATGGACCGCTGAAACGCTCTGAGTGAATCAGTGTATCCCCGGCGCGTGTCGGGCGACTTCGAGAAGCACCACGCCGCTACGTGCCCGGCGATTCGGGGTTCAAACGGTTCCGGCGGGATCCCCACCCGCCCTTTTCCTGTTCCGACCTGCATGAGTTGCACCTCCATCAAATCGAACAGCACCGCGCCCGCCGACTTTCAGCCCAGTTGAGGCTGTTGGGGCCTTGCGGCTTGCCACGACGTGCGCGGTGCTGTTCGGATTCCGGGGTTGCCCCCGATCGAAGGTTTGGGAT
>JBGTDB010000188.1:0-4220 GCA_041748515.1 Phycisphaerae bacterium | reverse complement strand
GTGGAGCCGCTCGCGAACGCCGTTGGCCAGTTCGCCAAGTGTGAAAATATCAGGCGACAGGTAAAGGGCCAGCCCCTCCTCTAAGGTCGGCGACCCGCCGGTTGTGAGTCGAGCCCGAATGTCGTCGAGAAATAAAGCGCTGGTCATGGTCATAAAAAGAATTCTGAATCCGACCGCCGGCAATCCCAGCCGCGCCCCATTCCCATTCGGGTCGCGCCTGCCCGGCGAACCGGCTACGTCACCACGCGATTATACGGAGACCGCCCGCGCTTCCAATACGGTATATTTTCAAAAGAATTGATCTCTTTTCGCCTGGCGCCCTTTTTCGGCCTCAGCGGTGGGACTGGGTTGCGGAGATCACGCGCTTCGTCGTTGCGCAATCCTCCTGCCCGGTTGCGGCAACGGCGCCCGCGGCCTCCGGGCCCGGCTTGAAAAACTCCCCGCCGTAGACCTTTCGGTGGAAGTACAAACTGACATGGACCAGGCCGATCAGCACCGGCACCTCGACCAGCGGGCCGATCACCGTGGCGAAGGCCACGTCAGAGGTGATGCCAAACACGGCGATGGCCACGGCGATGGCCAGCTCGAAATTGTTGCCCGAAGCGGTGAACGCCAAAGTGGCGCTTCGGCTATAGTCCGCGCCGACCTTCCAGGCCATGAAGAAGCTGACCAGAAACATCACCGCGAAGTAAATCGTCAACGGCACGGCCACCAGCAGTACCTTCATGGGAAACTGCACGATCTTCTCGCCCTTGAAGCTGAACATCACCACGATGGTGAACAGCAGGGCGATCAGCGTCACCGGTGAAATCCGTGGAATGAACTTCCGCTCGTACCATTCCCGTCCCAGAGCGGGCAGCAGAATCGCCCGGCTGAGAATGCCGGCGGCGAACGGAATCCCCAGGTAGATCATCACGCTTTGGAAAATCTCCCCGATGGTGATGTCCTGAAGCGTCTTTCCACCCGCGCCCTGAACCGTCGAAAGATCGATGCCGATCCAACCCGGAAAGACGGTGATGAAAATCCATGCAAAGAGGCCATAGGTGAGCACCTGGAAAACGCTGTTGAGCGCAACCAATCCGGCCGCATATTCGCTATTGCCCTTAGCCAGCTCATTCCACACCAGCACCATGGCGATGCAGCGAGCCACCCCGACCATAATGAGTCCGACCATCAGCTCCGGATGGTTGTGCAGAAACAGAGCCGCGAGGGCGAACATCAGAATCGGCCCGATGACCCAGTTCTGGGTCAGCGACAGCCCCACGACCTTCCAGTCGCGAAACACCCGGCCCATTTGCTCGTACTTCACCTTGGCCAGCGGCGGATACATCATCAGGATCAGGCCGACGGCGATGGGAAAGTTGGCCGTACCGACGTCGAATCGACTTATGAATTCGTGAACCGTCGGGATGAAGTATCCAAGGCCCACTCCCAGGGCCATAGCCGCGAAGATCCAGACCGTCAGAAACCTGTCCAGCAGGGAAAGCTTTCCGGCAACGGCTTGTCCCATCCTATTCTCCTATCAGCCTGTGAAGAAGCGTGTGGCACGGGCGTCTCGCTCGAGGCGGCGGTGCCGAACGGTTTCCGACGACTCTTGCCGCGGACATCTAATCTCCTATGTTTCGTCGAGGCGTCGCTGCTCGATGGAATCCATGGTCGCAGCCGGACGACCATTCATCTAAACCGCCAGTACTTTTACAACTTCCGGCCTCAAGGTCCAAGCTTGGCCGGGCTCATGTCCGGCGTCAGGCTTTGCGTCCTCGTCGTTTGCCGGCCGAGACCTGCTCCGGAATTTTCGACCACACTGGATTGTGCAATCCAGACGAAAGCGGCGAGACCCGCGAAGATAACTACCAGAAGGGCGGCGCCATAGGCATTTCGGCGGATTCGGTCCCTGTGCGTGTCCGGGTTCCCTCGCCGCCCGACCCACCGGCCGGCCACTGCGCAAACCCAGTTCCAATGGAGCGCGATGTGTACAACGGCCAGCACGACAAGCCCGACCGCAAGCCAGAAATGCACGTCGCCCCATTCGTGTCGTGTAAGCGACCAGAGCTCCCGCCGCGAGCCACTGCCTGGCGGCAGCACCCATCGAACGATCAACCCCGTGGCAATCATTCCCAATGCGGCCAGAAAGGTGACAATCTCAACCGCGAAGTTCAAGGTCGTGCGACGCATGGTGGTCCTGCCTTTCCAATGCGGCCAGCTTGAATCCCAAGAATGCAGCCGCCCACCCCCGACGTAATTAAGGACAATACCCGGTTGCAGGCGTCATCCTCAAAGGCCGAGAATCAACTCGCGGCCGTCCCCGTCGGATTCCTTGCAATTCGCGTTCCGTCAAAAGCCCATCCCCGGAATGACGATCCTTTCAAGGGAGTTGGGCTTGGGTGAGGATCGGCGAGTTAGCTTCCTGGCGAAATTCGTCGGAATTCACGTCACGCCCCTCGACCTCGCGGCCATGGTGTTACCAACGCCAGTCGTTCGGCGGTACAATGCCCTGCCATGTACGAGGCCGTGCTTTTTGATCTGGGGGATACGCTGGTCCACTTTGAGACGTGGCGGCCGCGCCGTTTTCTGGCCGCGGGAACCCGCCCGGCCTACGACCGGCTTTGCGAATGGGGTTTCTCCCCGCCGCCGTTCCCGGTCTACCATCGTGCTGTCCGCCGCAGCTTCATTCTCTCGTTTCTCTGGTCCCGGTTCCGCCGCCGCGAGGTCCGGCTGGCCGACGTCTTCCATCGCCTGCACTTGGGCATGGGCCTCCCGGTGGATTCGGAGCACATGACCGACCTTGTTGTTCGGTGCATTTCGCCTTTTCGATGCCTGTTCGAGGTGGATTCGGAAGCGATTCCCATGCTTTCGCGACTTCGAGAGGCCGGGCTGAAGCTGGGCATCGTCTCGAACACCATGTTCCCCCACTATGCCATCGACGATGTCCTGGCTCACGACGGCCTGCTCGAGTGGTTTCCGGTTCGCGTCTATTCGTCCGAAGTTGGCTACATGAAGCCCCATCCGCGAATCTTCCAGGCCGCGATCGAACGGATGGGCCTGACGCCCGGGCGAACGCTCTTTGTCGGCGATCGGATGAGCAAGGATATCAAGGGGGCGGCCCGGCTGGGTTTCAAAACCGTGCTTATGCGTCCAAGCGGCGCCATCCCGCGCCGACGACCGCGCCCCGACTTCATGATCCGCCGACTTTCGGAACTGCCGCATATCGCATGTTCGCCGCTCGCCTCGCAGTCGGAACCGATCCAATCCCCGATTTTCCAGGCCGCGGGGTCGGCGTGACGTGCAGTTGCCGGATCTTCCGCCAGCGTGCATACCGAAACTCCAGCCAGTACGAGCGGTAGATCAGGCAGAGCCTCAATCCCCACCTCATGGTCGCGGCTCCACCAAACTGGATCTGGGCTTTGCAAGTTCGCGTTTCGCGCGTCAAATAGTCCGCATGGATTTTGACTTGGCACCGGATCGCTTGCTGGCCGCGTACACCATCGGAATTTTTCCGATGGCCGACGAAACTGGTGAGGTCCATTGGCTCGCGCCGGATCCACGATGCATCCTGGAGCTGGAAAGATTCAAGATCTCGCGTTCGCTGCGCGCGGTGATTCGTCGGGGCATTTTCGAGACGACAGTCAATCGGGCTTTCAAGCAGACCATCGAGGCCTGCGCCGATCGACCGGATGGAACATGGATTTCGCCGGACATCCGCCGAGCGTTTTTGCGGTTGTATCGAATCGGCTTCGCCCATAGCGTTGAAGCCTGGCGCGACGGGCAATTATGCGGCGGGCTCTACGGAGTGGCGATCGGCGGGGTGTTCTTCGGCGAATCGATGTTCCATAATGAAACCAATGCGTCCAAGGTGGCCTTGGCCGCGCTGGTCGATCGGCTGAAAGACCGCGGATTCGTTTTGCTGGACGTGCAGTTCATGACCGAACACCTGCGACAGTTTGGCGCCGTCGAGATACCTCGTCGCGAGTACGAGCGGCGGCTCCGTGCGGCCTTGCGCCGATCGTGCTGGTTTGTCGATCGCGAAGGCCGTGGCCGACTCGCAGAGTCGGCTTCGGATGAGATTCAGTTTTCCTAGCCAATCCCGGGAGCCCGCGGCCCGATGACAACTGCCTTCGAGGAATTCATCGTTAAGCTGCCTGACGGTTACGAGGCCTATGGTCGGTTCTGGGCTGTCGATAAACCCCGCGGCGCGGTCCTTTACCACCACGGCATTCAAT
>JBGTDB010000187.1:0-7122 GCA_041748515.1 Phycisphaerae bacterium | reverse complement strand
GCCGATAAACTCAGCCCCTTGGCCAAAAAAGAGGCTGGACTGCCGTGCGAGGCTCAACGTTCCGCCGATTCCGGTGCCGCCGGTGCGGCTGACGGCGAAGTTGGCCGTGCCGATCACTTCTCCGGGATTAATCGGAATGCTGCCGTCGTCCGCGCCGCGGGCGACCCAACCCTCTCCGGCCCCTGCCGTTCCCCCGGGGCCCGTGAATCCAAGCTCCATGAACAGCAAGCCGTCGATGGCGCCGGCCTCCGCGGCGGAACGCGGCGATGCGTCAATCGCAACGTTGTTGTGGTTGTCAATATACGCCCGAATAATCGTTCCGGCCGGAGCGCCGAACTCCGCGGCGAATGCGGGGTCCGGACCGAAAACGAAGTCGAAAGTTCCCGGAATAGCGGTCTCGACCTTTTCCACGACCAGAACCTGGAAGATCGCCGTCACCTCCGGCCGTCCGGTTGCGTCTCCAAGCTGAATGGATCCAAGTGCATTCGTCAAAAGGTTCATGGCGATGATCCCACGAATGGAATCTCCCACATCGATGACGGCCGCTCCGCCGCCCCGATTGATGAGCGTCTCGCGGTCCTCGCCGGTGAACACGTTCATACCGATTTCCAGCCGATCCTGAAGCCGAAAGCCCGGAATTGCGCCCGGACAGCCGACGATAGCCAAGGGAAGAAGCACGATTAGCCCGGTTCTGAATTTCATGGCAATCTCCTCGATGGTTTCAGTTTTTCCTGCTCAGGGCGGGTCATGATCCGGCCCCGTCCGCGCCAATGAGCGGCAGACTATCGTTTGGGGCGGGGTCGTGCAACACTATCATGGCGTTCATTCAGGGCTGGATTCTGGACGGCTTGTTCATGGATAAACAGGAAATTATCAACGCGATTGAGCAAATACGCCGGATAGTCGGCCAAATGGGTCTGGACGTAAGCGGCACGACGCGCGATCGGTATGCCCGTAGCACTTCCCTTCGTCCGACGCGCCCCCTGGGCGTGGCCTATCCAACGACCGTCGAGCAGGTTCAGGGTCTTGCTCGCACGGCGTCTCAGTTTCGACTGGCCTTGCACCCGGTTTCTCGCGGACGCAACTGGGGCTATGGCGATGCGACCGCGCCTACGCACGATCAACTCATCCTCGACCTCTCGCGCATGAACCGCATCGTCGAGGCGCATGAAAGGTCGGCGTACGTGGTGATCGAGCCCGGCGTGTCCCAGGGCGAGCTTTACGATTATCTGCGCGACCGCGACATCCCCTTATGCCTGGACTGCACGGGCGCCGGACGCGACGCGAGCCTGGTTGGTAATGCGCTGGAACGGGGCTTTGGCCACACGCCCTACAGCGATCACTTTCGCAACCTCTGCGGACTCCAGGTCGTCCTTGCGGACGGACGGATACTGGAAACCGGGATGTGCCGCTTCCTCGGCGCTCGGACCGGCCATGTATATCCCCATGGATTAGGGCCGTCGCTGGACGGATTGTTCGCCCAGTCGAATCTCGGCATTGTCACCCGCGCCGGTCTGTGGCTGATGCCGCGCCCGGAGGCGTTTTGCACCTGCTTTGTTCGAACCACGCGCGATGAAGACCTGGCGTCCATTGTGGATCGCGTCGCGCGCCTTCGACTCCATGGCGTGATTCGCAGCGCCGTACACATTGGCAACGACTTTCGAGTCATGGCCGCCCGGATGCGTTATCCATGGGGGCGGGCGGGAAATCGAACGCCGCTGCCGGATGAACTCCGGAGCCGATTGCGCCACGAAATGGCCATCGGGCGATGGAACATGGCCGCGGGTTTGTACGGTGACGTTCGAACCGTCCGGGCGGCAAAACGAACATTGCAAATCACGCTTCGGCCGCTTCGCGTCATGATGATTGACGATCGGAAGTTGGCATTCGCCAAGGGGCTTGGCCACTTGCTCGGTTCGCTTTCGTGGGGTCGGAGACTCAATCAGCTAATTGCGGCGATGGAGCCGACGTATCGGCTCTTAAAGGGAGAACCAGTGGACGAGCCCCTGCACGGAGCGGCGTGGCGGGTTCGCGGGCCAGACGACGCACGGCCGCGCGACCCAAGAGACATCCACGCCGGGCTGTTGTGGGTCTCTCCTGTCCTTCCGGCGACGGGCGAAGCGGCCCGAGAGGTGGTGAACATCGTAACCCCGATCTACGCCCGGCATCAGTTCGAACCGCTGCTTTCATTTACTTTTGTCAACGATCGGGCATTGGTCTGCGTCTGCCAGATCAGTTTCGACGTTCGCGAGAACGCGGAGTCAAATGACGCCCAACGGTGTTACCACGAGATCAGCGAATCGTTGCGGAAATCAGGATTTTTCCCGTACCGAACGCACTCGGCAATATCGGGCTTCTGCGAGCCATGCGCTGCGCGGGAGCGCGACCAATTCGCGGATCGTTCGAGCGTGTTTCAGGAAGTCGCCGAGCAAATCAAGGGCGCCCTAGATCCTGCGGGAACGATCAGTCCCCGGCAGTGACTTCATGGACATGGGAAGGGCTCGCTCAATGATCCTCTGTCTGGGTTCGCAAAAGGGCCTGGAACTCCGTGTAGCTTTGAACCTGCATGGCCTTGCTTTGGAGACCTGGAACGCCGAACTTGCTCGCGATGTCGGCGAGCCTCACGAAGACGACGACGGCGAATCAAATGGTCCTGAAAATCCCGGCTCACGTCCCCGGGCTTGCGGACTCGGTCTGATTCCCGTCGGGATCCTCTCGCTCTTGTTGCTTTGCCGGCTTCGCCTTATACGCTCGCACGAACGCTGATCCGATGACGCCGAATCTAAACGGGCAATATTTGCGGGCGGGACCAGACCCAGACGGACCGTGGCCGCGACAATTTCGACGTCGTTGGCACGAAACGTTCGCGGACCTATTTACAGATCTCGCTATTGAATTCGCCGTGCGACAAAGGGAAAGGTCTCATTTACGTTCGCCTCCGGAATCGACGTGATCGTAACTTCCGTTGTGATCGAAAATGTTCCGCTCATCGTGTCCGGATCCTCCGAACCGAAAACACCGGAGGCAATGGCCTTGGCGTTCGCCGCGACCAGTCCGGCGGCGAATGCCGTCAGCCGTCCTTCAAACGTAAAGCCCATCGCATCGCTGGTTTCAGCGCCATAGGTCCCGGCCGTATAGGAAAGCCCCGGCTGATTGGTTGAATGCCGCATGCCGTCGAACAGGATCGTGTCTCCGAAGATTTCCGGTGCGATGGTGTTGCCATCGAATCGCTCTAGATTGCCCTGCGCTCCGAAGGAAATGGTCAGGAACACAACAGTCTGGCCGGCGCTGAACGATTGAGAGAACTGCCAGGTTGAATTCGCCAACGAGGGAACGCCGGCGCCAAGGGTCACAGTTTGCGTGGTGCCATCGGGGAGCAGCACGGTGACCGCACCCGGCAGACCTCCCCCAATACCGCCGCATCCGGCAATCGACAGGACAAAAACGCCGCTCAGTAGAATCGTAAACCCGGTTCGCAGGAATCGGTTCACTTCAAGTCTCCGTATTGCGTTGGATGAAAGGGCCCGCCGCGTTGCGGAGCCGCACCGCTACATCGGACCTGAGACTTCTCGCATTCAGATAGCGGTCAAACATCTGCGTTAGCGGACCTGATGTGAGCCGAAGGCCTGGCAAGCCGCGCCATTCTCGGTCGAAAAAAGCGCGAACTACGCCCAGCCAGAAGTGTCGAGTGTCACGAGGGCAGCGTTGTAAGCGGCGTGACAGCCGGCGGCGAGGGCATAACCCCGATACCAGAAAATGATAGAAAGGTAGATTCCGGCGACCGCTCGAAAGGCGAAGCGAATCGCAACGAAGGGCTCTTGGCCGATTGGCGCATGATGATGTGCGGCGAAGAGCAGCGCCGAAACAGAGACGGCGACCACGGCCACCGTCCGCCGCTGCAACCGGAGGAGATCGGCCCCGATCAAAACGATCAGCGAAATCAGGACGAGGCGGAATACCAGCTCCTCGTAGACCCCCGCCCCAATTCCCTGAGCCATGGCCACGAAGGACGACGGAATAACGGTAACAGCCGCCAGCGGCGCGGCCCAGTTGAGCAGCAGTAACGGAAAACAAAGCAAGAGGGACTCGGCGTACATCCACCCAACTCGGCCCCATCGGATACGCCACGGACGCCCGGAAACCACGTGCGTCGCCAGAAGGATGACTACGACGGCCAAGCCCGGCGCCCAGACCCCGTACTGACCAAGAAGGTTCAGGAATTGACGAAGGATTTTGTACGCAATGACTCGCTGCGGATACAGCCAGCAGGCCAGCTCGTAGAATAGAATGAGCGGCAACAGAAAGCAGAGCATCTCCAGCGGGTGTGCGAGAAACCTGGGGCGGTCGGACGAGCCCGAACGGGTGGTTCCAGATCCTCCTTGCTGTTTACGTCGGGACGCGACACCGCCGTCGTGATTTTCGCTGTGTTGATTGCTTCGCCGCATGGGCGGATTGTCGTTGGAGGGTCGTTGATTGACAATCGACTGAAATCGGATCTGCGCGGACAAACGAATGAACTTCGATCACGAAACACCACAATTGACGGCCCCGGCGGCGCGGCCTGGTTACAATCGTGGCGTGAAGACGGACGGCCGAGACCTGCTTCACGACTCAACTCGCACCAACGTCGAAACATTGCGCCGGATGTTCCAACTCCTGGAGCACGCCCACGGTCCGCAGGGATGGTGGCCCGTGCAGCGTGTTAACGCTGAAGCGAGCCGCGTTGAGGAACTTGCCAAGACTGAGATTGTCGTAGGCGCGATTCTGACCCAGAACACCGCATGGACGAACGTCGAGCACGCGATTGTTCGCCTGCATCAGGCCGAAAAGCTCTCCTGGCCGGCACTTCGCGACCTTCCTGAAACCGACCTCGCCGATTTGATCCGTCCGGCCGGAACCTTCCGGGTTAAAGCCGCTCGGCTGAAGGCATTCGTGAAATGCCTTTGGAGGGAGCACGGCGGATCGCTGCAAAGTCTTCTTTCCGGCGACCTTGAGGTCGCTCGCCGGCGGCTGCTTTCGATTCATGGAATCGGTCGCGAAACGGCCGACGCCATCCTGCTCTATGCCGGCGGCCGGCCCTCATTCGTCGTCGATGCGTACACCATGCGGATCTTGCGACGACATGGAATCATCAATGACAGGCAGGCCTACGATACGGTTCGGGCACTGTTCCACAATGCCATTCGTCCGGAGCCGTCGGTTTACAACGAATTCCACGCCCTGTTCGTGGCGGTCGGAAAGCGTCATTGCCGCAAACGCGCGAACTGCACGGGTTGCCCTCTGGAGTCACTCCCGCACGACGAAACCGCATGCTGATGCAATTCTCTCAACCCTTTGGAACAAGGCAAGTCATTGACACCGGATTCTTAGATTTCGATGCCGCGATTGCCCGAAGGGTCGTTCTTTTAACTGCAACGACACGCGACTCACCGTCATGATTCTTGAGCGTCGTCCAAGGTCGGACTACCATGCTCCGCTCGGCTTTTGACCGGGTGGGTAGGCGCGGAAACCGGAAAAAAGCGTCGGCTGCGAGTTGTTTGAAATAGTGCCTGAACGGATGTAATGCCTTGGTCCCAACTTCCATCACCGTCTTTTTCCCCTGTTATAACGAGGAGGCCAACGTCGAACGGACCACCCTGGCCGCGCTTAAGATCTGCGAGCGACTGTTTGATGACTTCGAAATCATCATCGTCAACGATGGCAGCCGAGACCGAACCGGGGAGATTGCGGATCGACTGGCCGAAGACCACGCGCAGGTTCGGGTCGTACATAATTCGCCCAACCAGGGTTACGGCGGCGCCTTACAACGCGGTTTTCGCGAAGCAACCAAGGAATGGGTGTTCTACACGGACGGCGACGGGCAGTTCGATTTCGAGGAAATGGACAAACTCTTCCCCTTGCTCGACCGATACGACATCGCCAGCGCCTACCGAATCAATCGGCAGGAATCGGCCATGCGCAAGCTCAACGCCTGGGCCTGGACACGGCTGGTCAACGTCGTGTTCGGCCTCGGGCTGCGGGACATTGACTGCGCGTTCAAGATCTATCCGCGCCGGTTGTTCAATGAAATCGAAATGAAGTCGAAAGGCGCCCTGATCGACACGGAGGTTCTGGCCCGGGCCCGGCGGCTGGGCTACACCATCGGCCAGGTCGGCGTGCATCATTATCCTCGGACGGCCGGGGTTCAGACCGGGGCGAAAATCCGCGTGATTCTCCGGGCGTTCAAAGAGCTATTCCTGCTCCGGCGCGAAATCCTCTCAGGCCCGCGACGTTCGGAGGATGATGACACGTAGCGGCTGGAGCCGCGCGCAGTAGAATCTGAATAGTCCCTTGCGGAGACACATTATGGCTCGAGATCCGAATTGCATCTTCTGCCGAATCGTGGCGGTTGAGATCCCCGCGGCGGTCGTGTATGAAGACGAAGCGGTTATTGCCTTCCTGGACATCGGACCGCTGGCCGAGGGACATCTTCTGATGACGCCCAAGGTTCATTACGCCGATGTGACCCAAATACCTCCGTCAGTCGCCGCCAATCTTGGCGCCGCCCTGCCGCCCCTCGGCCGGGCGCTGCTGAAGGTCACTGGGGCGGAAGGCTTCAATGTCCTTTGCAATCAAGGGCGTTCCGCCGGGCAGGTTGTTCAACACGTTCATTTCCACCTCATCCCGCGAAAATCCGACGACGGACTCGGATTCCGATGGAACGCGGGCTCGTACGAGGCCGGACGTGCCGAAGAGCTGGTCGCCGCGTATCAAAAGGCCATTGCTAATGCTTGACCGGTGACGGTTCTCGGGGGAGCGTCAAGGGCGGCGGGTGCCGCCGCTCAGCGGGCGCTTCGTATTTTCAAGTCCTTAAGGTGTGCCAGATTCTACTCATTCCAGGCGCCGAATAAGCTCGTTAATCTTATCGACGATGGGCATCGCCCCCCGATCATAGTTGGACATGGCCGCCACGGTGAAGCCGGTGTCCAGATGTATTTCCAAGGCGGAATTGATTCCCGGAAATCCGCCAGTGTGTCCGACCGTCCGGTTGCCCGGCGTCCCGCGAAGTCCGAATCCGTAGCCGTAATCGGGCGATTTCGGCTTGGGCGACCACATCCGTTCTCTTGATTTCTCGCTGACCAG
>JBGTDB010000186.1:0-3505 GCA_041748515.1 Phycisphaerae bacterium | reverse complement strand
TGTTCTATTTCTTGGGTTTGTTGAGCGATTTTCGTGGATTTACCACCGGGGCCCCGTATAATACTTAGTTATTGAGCATTCATTAACCGAATTTACTGAGAGATTTCGTGGAACGAGGACAGACAAAACAGCGAGTCGAGGAACTCTTATTCTGCCTTTACCAGAGGCCGATCCACCCGGAGCTTTTCGACATTCGGCAGGTCAAACGGCTTAGCAAGCCCCGTTATCAGGCTGAAATCTGGCTTTGCGGCCTCGCCCATGTGATTATGGTCCGGGCAGGGGATCAAACCCTGACCGAGCTGATTACTGAAGAGAACGAGCTGCTGCCCAAAAGCGGTCTGGCCACTTCCTTCCGTTTCCGGGGCGAGCGGGACCATGCTCAGGCATTCGACAATGGCCTGAAATACATTCTGTCCACACAGGTCGAACGACTGACTCCGCAACTTTTCCCGGCCACGCATCGGGACTACGTCCATTACGCCCAGAACCGGGGTCTCTTCAACAAGTTCGAGGAGTGGACGTATGACGGTTTGGCGCCGTTTTCATTCGTCGATTTCGACCCGCGTGACCACGAGCTCCATATTCATGCCTTCCATGCGTTTCCCGAGGAAATGACCTTGTTGAAGACGCAGTCGATTTTTGAAATCGGCAAGCCACGAATTGCACTAGGCTAGCATTCCTGATTTCGGCGACGTTTTTTCACGATTAGTCAGTTCCGCATTCCCAATTGCGCCATCGCTTTGTCCGCTTCGCAATTGAGCCGATAAACGCTCGATGTGCGCTCGCACTTGTAATGCGTTGGAGTCTGAAGCGTCGTAACAATACGAACGCCGCTTTACTCTAATACGAGTGTCCAGTGGAGTTGCCTGCCAGGCGGAGTTCGTGTCTTGGGATCAGAAAGCCACGGAAAAAACAGTCGTACGGAGAGCCGTATCCACGGGTTTCCCAGTGTCGAAGTTACCCGACGTGAGTTTCTTGCCGCGGCGGCGGCGAGCGTTCATGCCCCCTGGCTTGCATTTGCCGCAAATCCCGAGTCGGTCGATCCGGGACTGATCCCCGGCGGCCCGGCGACAAGGGTCATTGCCGTACAGTCCCGCGATGTTGTCGGCGAATCAAGCATTCACAAGGGCCTGCTTCGCGAAATGTTGCGTTACGGCCTTACTTCACTGACATCAAAACCGACCGAGGGCGAGGCGTGGTCCGAACTGCTCAGTCGCAATGATCTTGTAGGCTTGAAGTTCAATCGATCGGGGCAAGGAATCATTAGTACGACGCCCGCGATAGCGGAGGCGGTCATCATGTCGCTTCTGGAGTCGGGATGGTCTCCGTCGCAGTTGGTCTGCATCGAAGCTCCCTCGGACTCTGAGCAAACCTTTGGAACGCTGCCGGCCGCCCACGGATTCAGCCGCGAAAGCATCGATTTCGGCAGCGGGACTGACCAGTTTGCCGAAGTGCTTAATCAGGTCGATGCCATCATCAATGTTCCGTTTCTCAAGACCCATAACATTGCCGGCCTCACCGCTTGTTTGAAAAACCTATCGCATGGGTTGATTCGTCATCCGGCGAGGTTTCATGGGAAAGGCTGCTCGCCGTATATCGCCGACATCGTTGCCGTTCCCCGAATTCGATCCAAACTTCGTCTTTGCCTGGTCGACGCGCTCCGAGTTGTTTTCGCCGAAGGACCGGTACCACGGCCGGAGACAATGGCGGTCTCTGGAACTCTACTGTTTTCAACGGATCCTGTTGCGGCCGATACGGTGGCCTTTGACCTACTGAACCGGGTGCGGCGGCAAATGAGCCTGGAGCCGATCGCCGTCAAGGCACTGGACGTGCCGTACCTGAAAGAAGCCCAGGCCCTGGGACTCGGGGCGGCAAATCCATACACAATTCAACGAATAAACCATGCAATTACAGGATGAAGCCTAGGAAGGATCCAAGAACGCTACTTTTCGGAAAGATTCGGGGAATTTTCTTGACAGAATCTCAGGGTCCGAGTAGACTTTGAGATGGTTACTTTGGGTTTTGTCTTTCTGAGGTGCGGCCCGAATCATTCGTAGTGGTTAATATTGCCTTTATACCCAATAAATCATTCGTGAATCGTGCCATCCTACTTCTTCCCGCGCCGCCAACCTCAACAAGAGCCCTGTTGTAACCCAAGCTGGTCTACGAGCCTTTGGTTGTTTTATCCTGCTCGTAGCGCGTAATCGTACCACGCTGCATTATCGAACCTGCTGCCGGTCTGGCGCTTGATTCGAATAGCGGTAGGGGTGCGTTTGTTGAACTAGCGTTTTGGGTATAGGGGCCCAAGCCCAGGCAGTTGGTGCAATTGTTTATTTTCGTATTTTTGCCCTGGGTTGGCCCTCGGGTTCGGCCTGAGTGAGTTTTTCGGAGATTTCGGCGTCGCTCGGATTGCGGCTCTGCTTCTGAAATTGCTCAGGCGTGTCGAGGTGGGCAAAGTCCACCGTTTACGCAGAGGAGGAGTATAACGTGAAAAGATTTCGAGGGTTTACACTGATCGAGCTGCTGGTGGTGATTGCGATCATCGCCCTGCTTATCTCGATCTTGCTTCCGAGCCTGTCGCGCGCCCGGGAGCTCAGCAAGCGTCTGGTCTGCGCGGCCAATGTCAAGGGCATCGGAACCTCTTGCAAGATATACGCAAACGAGAATCGCGAGAGCTGGCCTATCCCGGCCTTCAAGCAGTCGGCAGTCGACAACACTGGGATTCAGTACCTTCACTCTGGCAGCGCAGTATCTGAGGGTCCTATTTATCAGATTGCCGAAGTCGGATTCAGCCGAGAATTTGAAAGCACTTCGGAAGCGGGAATTGGAGCCGCCGGAAGTCAACAGCTAGCTGTGACCCGGGCGTTTTGGTTGCTTGTGCGATCCGGCGACGTCACGGTGAAGCAGTATGTCTGCCCGAGCAGTGGAGACCGGGATGATCCGACCGAAAACCTCAGTCTCTATTATGACTTCACTAGCTATAACAACATCAGCTATGGCTATCGCGTTCCGTTTGGTCCTCGAGACGTCCAACCCCGTGAAGGCGTGGACAATCGATTGGTGTTGGTCGCCGATCAAAGCCCATTTTACTTCGGAGCTTCGCAGTTTTCATCGAATCCGGACTGGCAGGACGCTCGCCAGCAGCCGCTGCGGGTCGACAGTTCGCCGCAGGATTGGAGACGATATAATTCTTCGAACCATGGCGGTACGGGCAATGGCGATGGTCAGAATTGCCTCCTTGCCGACGGCAGCGCTTCGTTCTTCAGAACGCCGCTGGCCGGAATCGACAACGACAACATCTACACTGTGATTACGAGTCAGTGGCAGGATCCGACTCGAAGGAACATCATTCACGGGGAAACGGTGCATCAGGCGCCGTTGCCGCCGTATCCGGGTATGGACGCGTTTTTTGACGGTGCAAATGGCCATGCGTCCACCGACTCGCTGCTTTATCCGTAGCACGCGGGTCTTTTCATGAATCAGTTTCGCGGGGCGGGCCGTAGGG
>JBGTDB010000185.1:0-12654 GCA_041748515.1 Phycisphaerae bacterium | reverse complement strand
CGAGGTTTCGGCCGGGTCGCACGGGACGACCGACGCAGCGAAATCAGCATTCCTCAGGGCGCCGCCTCCTTCCCCGCCCTTGTATTGGCGACGCCGAGAAGGTGATGTAGGACGCCGAGGCTCGGTTGCCATACCCGCTATTCACGATACAACTTCGGCACTGAGAATCGTGGTTTGACCATGATCAATTACCAACAGCCTCTTTCGGCCTGTGGCAAAAAATGCGGCACGGGAGTCTCGCGTGTTTGCACCGCCGAGAGCGGTGCCACACTGGATCGGGAGGCTTGTACCAACCGCTGCAATGGTTCGCATGCAGACAAAAGAGGAAGCCGGGGCCCGTAGCGCCAGGCCGGCTATGGCCGTTCAATGGACGACAGGGCGATACGTCCTGGAGGCAGTCGCGGTGGCCGCGGTGCTTTCCGGCTTTGCGATTCTGGTGCTCGCCTGGTCGAAACTGCCGGAGAGGGTTCCGGTTCATTTCAGCTTCGGCGGACAGCCGGACCGATGGGGCGGGCGAATTGTACTGCTTGTGCTTCCATGCATCGGGATGTTGATCTACCTGGGTTTGTCCCTTCTGGCGAGGCACCCGCACACTTTCAATTATCCGGTGCGCATCACCGAAGAAAACGCACTTCGGCAATACAGAATATCCGTCACCATGATCGTCTGGCTCAAGACGGAGGTGGCCATTTTGATCAGCGGACTGCTGGGCATGTCGATCGCCGTGGCCGTCGGACACTGGGAGCGAATCAATCCCTACGCCACGCTCGGCGCCATTGCCGCGATCCTGTTGACTGTCATCTTCCACATCGTGTGGATGTTTCACGTGAGATAGCGGTCCAATTCCGGAAGCTGCCGGAATTGGCGCAGCCGCGCCGGTTATGCCGTGAAACACGTGCCAAACGGCCGGACTCCACAAGTCGCGGCGTCGGCTATTCGCTGAACAGCGGCGTGGAGATGTACCGATCTCCGCCGCTGGGAAGGATGGCGACGATCACTTTGCCCTTGTTTTCCGGCTTTTGAGCGATTCGGTCGGCGACGCACAGGGCCGCGCCCGAGGAAATTCCGCAAAGAATGCCCTCTTCGCGTGCGGCGCGTCGAGCCCACAAGAACGCATCTTCATTGGTCACGTGCTGCACGTCGTCGATCACGTCCACGTTGAGGATTTTGGGAATAAAGCCCGCCCCGATGCCCTGGATCATGTGCTTGCCGGGTTGGAGCGGCTTGCCCGATCTTAACTGCGAGATAACCGGAGAAGCCTCGGGCTCAATCGCCACGCACTGGAAGGACGGCTTCTTCGATTTAAGGACTTCTCCCACGCCGGTAATGGTCCCGCCAGTGCCAATTCCTGACACTAAGATGTCGGCTTTTCCACCGGTGTCGTTCCAGATCTCGATGGCCGTGGTCTGGCGATGAACTTCGGGGTTTGCCGGGTTCTCGAATTGTTGAGGCATGAAAGCGCCCGGCGTTTCCTTGGCCAGTCGTTCGGCGGCGGCAATGGCCCCCTTCATACCTTCGGCCGCGGGCGTCAGCACCAGCGACGCCCCGTGGGCCTTGAGAATCGCCCGACGTTCGATGGACATGCTCTCCGGCATTGTAAGGGTGAGCTTATAGCCGCGGGCGGCGCAAACAAAGGCCAGAGCGATGCCCGTATTGCCGGAGGTTGGCTCGATCACCACCGAGTTCTTGTTCAAACGGCCGTCTTTTTCGGCGGCCTGAATCATGGCCCAGCCGATTCGATCCTTGACGCTCGAAAGCGGATTGTAGAACTCCAGCTTGGCATAGATCGTCGCCGGAGCGTTAATGATCCGGTTGATCTTGACCAGCGGCGTCTGCCCTATCGCCCCTGTGATATCTTCATAAGTGTTCGCCATGACATACTCCCGCTTTTGCGAAGGCGTCTTTTAGAATCAGGCCATGTTGGACTTGGAGAATAGGAAATCCGACTTGGCGTGTCAACGCAAACCGCCCGATATCGCCCGCCCGTGAAGCTCAAACAACCATTTCGCCATTCGACCCAGTCAGGCGAGCACGGCCGTGCAGTCAAGTTCGATCTTCGCCCCGGCGACGACCAACTCCTTTACCACGACTGTTGAACGTGCCGGCGGCTTGGACGGGAAGTAGGCTCGAAAAACCTTATTGAACACCGGGAAATCGGCAGCGTCGGTCAAAAAGCAGGTGCATTTCATCACATTGGCCATCTTGGCCCCGGCCGCATCGACGGATGCCTTAAGATTCTCCAGAGTTTGAATACACTCGGCCTCAAACCCGCCCGTAGGAATCTGGCGGGTAGTCGGGTCGGTTCCCAGGACCCCCGCGACAAAAACAAACGGGCCGAACACCGTCGCCCGAGAATAGGGCGCCTCCGGCGCGGCGGGAACCGCCCTTCGATCGTGACCGTAAGTTTGTGCAAACGTAGTACTGGCCCCCAAAATGCCGATGGCGGGGGCGGATACGACCGCTGTACAAAGAAAACCTCGCCGTGATTCAGCTTCCACAACAATGCTCCTGAATGGTTAGCACACTGCTTTGCGTGGCGTCTCGCTACGCTTCGATCAAAAAGGCGGCGGTGGGATTCGAACCCACGAATAACGGATTTGCAATCCGTCCCCTTGGTCCACTTGGGTACGCCGCCGGAGCTCCGGTCGGTGTCCCATGGGAACCGCCGGGCGTCAGTTGTTGCTATGTATATCCAGCCCCCCGATGCTGAGCAAGCGGTCCGGAACGCGGTTCCATTACAGTTACTCTTGATACCGGTCTGGAACACCAGCCGCCCAAAGCTGGATCGTCTTGGGCCGGTCCGCGAGGCTGAACGCAGCCATGTAATCCTCCGATAAACCCGATCAGAGGCCGATGCGAGAATTCGGCCAATTGGATTGCGCCGGCGGATCCGCCGCGCATGAGGAGCGAAACCATGAGTCGCGCTGCGGAATTAAGAGTTGGCATCATCGGTTGTGGACACCAAGGAACCCGACACATTCACGCATTCGCCGAGTGCCAGCGCACTCTGGTTGTAGCCATTGCCGATCAGAACCGGGCGCGGCTCGAACGGCTGCGCGGACCGTTCGCACACCTGCGAGCGGAGGTGGACCACCGGCGACTGCTGGATAACCCCGCCATCGACGCGGTGGTGGTAGCGACCCCAACTTCGACGCACGCCGCGATTGCTCTGGAAGCGCTTCGCGCCGGCAAGCATGTGCTGGTGGAGGAGCCGCTCAGCCTGACCACGACGCAAGCAGAATCGCTCGCCCAGATCGCCCGGGCGAACAATCGAATTCTTATGATCGGGCGTATGTCATTGTTTAACGCGGGCGTAAACCGCATGCGCGATTTAATCACGGACGGCACGCTTGGGAAGATCCAATACCTCGATGCATTGCAGACCGTGCCGGACACAAGCCATCGCGACGTGAGCGTGCTATTCGATCCAGGAGCCCGCGACATCAGCGTGTTCAATTATGTGCTTGGACAGTCCCCGGTTGCCGTTTCGGCATTTTGCGGCGTGAACTCGCAACCGACGACTCAGGACGTTTGCTTTGTCGCCTTGCAATACGAAGGCGGCGTCTTCGCCCATTTGCAGACCAGCCGGCTGGATACGCGTCGCGTGCGAACGGTCACGGCCGTTGGATCTGAGCGGACGGCAACTTGGGACGAATTTGAGACGCGCGAGCCGTTTCGTCTCTTCGAGAAATCCAAACTCGATTCGGCGACCCAGAGACCAGGCGCCGCCCCGGATGGTTCCAGTCCAGGCGGCGACGTCTACGCACCGGCCATCGGAAACGCGGATCCCCTGCTGGGTGAGGCCGAAGCGTTTACCCGCTGGATTCTGGACGGCGCTTCCTGTGAGTGCGGCGTGCGCGAAGGGATGGCCGTAGCGTCCGTCATCGAGGCGGCCAATCGGTCCATGAGCCAGGGTGGAGCGCTTTGCGCCGTCGGTCGATCGGAAACGGGCGTGGTGCTGAAGGAAGCCCGGGCGGATGCGGCGAGCATCCCCACGATGCCGACGCCCAGCATCGATGAGATCGAGCGCGTCCGCCGCCGCTGCATCGGCGAAACGCCAGTGGGCGCGCAAGTACTACGCTGATCGGCGGGTGAAGCGCCGCTCGGAGGCGAGCGTTTTCTACTGGCAGACTGGCAGTGACATGGCCGGAACGGCCCTGCTTACCGTGGGTCGCGGTTTCGGCTGAGCAATCTTGGCGACTTGCATTCCCGGCAGGGCGTGGCTGGCAGTGGACCCATCGGGGCCCCGCATCGGGATCGGACTGCCGGGCGGCACAGACTTTCGCAATATTCTCCCTCGCAACAGCCGCAGGTTCCAACCCAGCGTTCGCCTGGCCGTCTGCAACAGGCCCCACATCCCCAACCCCTGCCAGATCGCGTCGGCCAAGTACAACTTGCTCTTGGGCTTGACGGTCGCGACCAGCATCCGAAGCGGATTATAGAAATAGGCGTACGCCAGCAGTAAGTTAAGCTGCTTTCGCCAGACCTTAGGATGGTTCGACGCAATGACATACATCCCGCCGAGCATGTGCTCCTCGACCTTACGGCCGCCGACGCTCTCAAAAGCCATACCGGAGGTATACGTTCCTGAAAACAGGGTGGAACCTGTCGCGGGAACCAGCATGAGCACCTGCATGCTGACCGCGCCCGCCTTTCGCATCAGCCGAATCTGATTGAGCAATCCGTACGGTTTGGGTCCGCGGCTGATCAAGGGTTGTTCATCGTGGTGCATCATCATGGGCATGGGCGAGATGCCGTGCTTCGAGAGCAGGCGAAACGCTTCGACCGTCTTGCCGACGCTCTGACCCTTCTTAACCAGGGTGGCCGTCATGTCCTCCACGCCCAGCCACAGCGAGCGAACCCCGGCCTTGCGAACAGTGTGCAGGTGATCTCGCATCTGCAAAGTGTCATGGACGGTCACTTCGGTGCCCCAGCGAATTCTCTTGCGAATGGGCACGCCACCGACCTCGGTGCGGGCAAGCGCTTCCACGATGCTCAGCGTTCGATCTTTGTTGTTGAAAAAATTGTCGTCGGCGCTAAAGAAGTTCCGAATGCCGTATTCGTCGTGGATGCGTCGAAACTCATCCGCGATGCGCTCGCCGCTCTTGACCCGATACTGGCGCTGGTTGTACGCGGGAATTGGGCAGTAGGGGCAGGCAAACTTGCACCCGAAAGTCATCACCAGCGAGCCGATCGGGCTGTAGCGCCGCACGCGGTTCACTGGAAGCGGCACGGAGCCCAGCGTCGCGCGCCGGCTCGGCGGTTCGAGGATTCGATAGCCCAGAACCGGATGGGGCAGCTCGTCGAGATCGCCCAGCAACCGCTGTACACCGGTATCGATCAGGCTGTCGACCGTACCGTCCCTGCTCGAGCTTGCGAACACCAGGCCGGGCAAGCCGTCCAGCATTCCCGTATTTCGCGCCCGCAGGAACGTCGATCGCATCGATTCATTTCCGGCCCGTTCGGAAAGCAGAATTTCCAACAAGCTAAGAAGGACGAACTCCTCACCCGTAATAGCCACGTCGGCCCGAGCCGAATCGTGCGGACCGTCGCCGAACACCGCCCAGGGTTCGTAATTGACCTTGGGCCCCCCGGCGACGATCAGCGGGCGATGCATCGGATCGATCGTGCAGGCGTCGCGGATCAGCGAACGGCAAGCGGCCGAATGAATCTGCATGCTGGACACCATGAAGACGTCCGGCACGCGCCCGTCGAGCCGCATGAGTGAGGGGCGGAAATTGCGATTCCATTGCTGGAGCACGATGCGGGTTTTTTCAAACCCCGCGTCGAGCAGAGCCGAACCGATGGCCCGCACCCCGGCCGGGGCCATGTGCAAATCCGCGTAAATAAACGGCAACATGCGCGTCCGATGGTCGAACGCGCAGGCGATGACGGTGGTCAGGTCGTGCTTCGCCGCGATTCCGCAAAGCCGTTGGCGCAGGCCCACCATCTCGCCCGGTCGCAATAGTTCATCGCCCCTCTCGCGACGTGGAAGCTCCATGCCTTAGACTCCGTTATTCGTGGTCTCATGCGATATCGGGCAGTACCAAGGCTCGACTGGGGCGATTTTCTGCGTGGAATTCGTTTTGCCGGGTGATGGGTACAGGAAAAACAGCATCACGTTTCGCCCCGATGTCAAAAGAGCCTAATCGCGGGCTCCACTGGAGTCAAATGATTCATCCCGCGGCGACGGACTTAGCCGAAGGTGTCAAGAAGCGTGAGAAATAGACTAATCCGGGGTGGTAGCTGTAGCGGCATTAAGGCGCGATTGTTCCTTCACCAGCCGCAAAAGCAGCGTCTTTGCGAAGCCCAATTGCGGGTCAGATCCGGCTGAAAAACGGATTTCCCGTTTGACGGGATAGTCGGGTTCGGTGGGCTTGCCCTCGAGCGAGAAGCGCTGGCCGGGGAGCATCAGCAAGCCGTCGTCGCCGATTTCCTGAATGCCGCCGACGGAGATGACGTGACCGGGGGTCGGCTCGCCCACGAGCGGGGCTCGGCGGGCCCGTTTGACTTTGTGGACGACAATTTCCTTGGCGCTGCGGGTGCCGTCGGCCGTGAGGATCACCACCGGCTTGGTCCAGCGCGGGGGATGGCTAAGGCCCGCCTGATCGTCCTCTTCCCCGAGCAGGAACCGCTCGGCCGCCACCCAATTTCCGCCCAATCCGTCTCGATAATCAAGCAGCAGCCCGTCCACTGATTCCTGCATTTGCACAAGGACGTCGTACTCTTCCCCTCGGCCGAGCAGCGTCCACGCGTGCATATAGGCGAATTTGAAGCCATCGCCCGCGATCGTGGCGATACTTTCGTGGACGGCCCGCTGCATGGCCCGGTACAACGACTCACTAACCGGTGTGACTTCGACGTTGACGAAAAGGCCCGGGCGTCGCTGGAGCCGCAGTTTCACCGGCACCCCGGCCGTTCCGCGAAAGGCGGCGACGGGCTCGTACGAAATACCGTCCGCCGAGACCAACTCGTCACCGACGCGGACGTCCAAGCCCGATGCGACGGACCCTTCAAGAACGCCGCGAACAAACCACCGGCCCTCGATCAGTTGCGGGATGATTCCGACGTGCTCGAGCGTGTTCCCGTCGGCATCCTGTCCGAACGTGCTTTGCAGGTGCCAGTATTCCCATTGGTCGTCCGTGTAATAGTGGAAATGCGAAATGCCTGAATCGTCGATCAGCCGGTTGACGGCGGCGGCGAAGGACTCATGAGTTGTGCTCGACTCGATCGCCTCGCGGTGCTGAGCCACCAGCGCGCCCCACCGGCGACTACCAATCAACTCCGGAGCATTCGATTGCCGGACGTGTTCAAGAATTAACGAGAATCGCGGGGCGGACGCCGCCGCCCGAAAAGCCTCCGGCCCGCGGGCAATTTTTGCGGCCGTTGCGTTCAATGCCGCCGGCCCCAGAGTCGGAGCAAGCAAAGCCAGTAAACACGCCGCCGTTCTTACCAGTCGTTCGCGCAAAGTCGCACTTCCCCCACCTGTCAGCGGGCCTGAGCCGCACCACCGTCCAAGCACCAAACCCGTTAGCCAATAGACGAAGAACCGACCGTAAACCGCTCAGGTGGTAATCGGTACGCCGATTTTTGTTGACCGATCGAAACCAACGGGCCTTCGCCTCGATACCTCCCAAGGTAACCTACAAAGCGCGAAAATTGCGCGAGATTAGTCCAACGACAAATAGTAGCCTGCATGACCGACCACCCAACAAATTGAACCCGATGATATTGACTCCGAAATCTCTAAAAAATTTCGGATTTTTTTCTTGCATCTAGCGGCACGAATTGGTACATAGTGTCGATCAGTACCACGAAGTGGGTGGAGCCAAAGCGACCCGATGCGGTTTTTCACAGGCCGATATGACCGAACGATCGACGAGAAGAACCGTATCCAGCTCCCGTCGCAGCTTCGCAATGCGATCGACTTGGAGCGTGACGGAACGGGGCTTTACGTCACACTCGGGGAGCACGACGGCACCCTCTCAATTCTTACTGAACGTGGGTTCGAGGAGTTGGCGTCGCGAATCGAAACGGAATTTGATTCCGACGACGAAGCTTTGCGCTTCGAACTCCAGTTCTACTCCCTCGCGTCGCGCGTGGATGTGGATAAGCAGGGCCGGTTTGTCTTGCCGGACCAGCTGGTCAAAAAGGCAGGCCTCAAGGAGGAGGTCTGCCTGGTTGGCCAGAAATATCGAATCGACGTGTGGAATCGCGCGGACCTGGATGGAGCCGTGGGGCTCGAGGCCGAGGAATGGCCCAAGTGGCACAAATATCTGCGCCGCCGTCCGGGGCCCAAGCATGAGTAGGCTTTCGAAAGATCCGGCTCTTTAGCGTCCTTATCGGCTCGCACCGGGCGGAATGGGCTGTCGAAGAGTGAATTTTCGGATCCATTAAACCGTTTGGGTCGGACGAGTGAAGGAATACAGATGAAGCAAGTCGGTTGTACGTTGGTCAGCCGAATTCAGCAGCGGCTTGCCGAGGCATCACGAGGCCGGCGCGATTCGCGCAATGTACCCGGGGATCCGGTTGTTCAAATCGACCCTTCAGAACTTGCCGAGCTGGAGTTGCGCGCGCAGAAGCTGCGCAGGATCGCGGGGCCGGATTCTCCGTATCGATTCGTTCGCGTTACTCCCGGCATAGCCGGACTTAAGCGGGCGATGCCTGCGGCGCTGGTTGGTGCGCGAGAAGCAAGCGATGCAAAGTCCTCCGTGCGTACCGAGTATGCGGCAGTAAGATAATTTGCCCGGAAGTTCCTCAGGCCAACGGGCCGAAATCGAAGTCGTTTGGGCGGGCAGCAGTGACGGGAAAGGATTCCCGGTGCCTCGGCGTGAGAGTTTCGGATTGCCGAAGTCTTCGTCAGCAGGCCAAGCCCGCTCTCAACCGGCTCTGCCGGCGGAAAGTCCCGCATTGCTTGGTGCGAGAAAGGATTCTCGCACCAGCGGGCTTCGCCAGCTTCATACCGGTGGATCCGGCGGACCTCTTTTCGCCGGCTAAGGTCGAGGTCCATCGTTGGATGCGCGGGGCCTGAATAACTAAGATTTGGGCCGCGTGAATGATTTTCCTGAAATATCCGGCGACGCCGAGTTCGAACCGATGGTGTCCGAAACGGGACACACGCCGGTCCTACAGGCCGAAGTCTTGGAACTGCTCGGGCCGGCGTTGGCTTGTGATGCGCCCATTGTTGTAGACGCAACCGTCGGCCTGGGCGGCCATTCTCGCCTGTTCCTGGAACGTTTGGGGGCCAATGGACGGCTCATCGGCCTGGATGCCGATCCCATTGCGCTGGAGCGGGCCAAAACCGCCTTGTGCGAATCGGCCGCTCGCGTGGACCTCGTCCATGCGAATTTCTCTGAGCTCCCGGCCGTCCTCGATTCTCTGGGTATCACGAAGGTCAACGTGATTCTTGCCGATCTCGGTGTGAGTTCCATGCAGCTTGGCGTGGCGGAACGCGGCTTTTCCTTTCAGGGCGACGGACCGTTGGACATGCGCATGGACCCGCGACTGACCACCACCGCCGCCGACCTGGTCAACAGGCTCAAGGAAAAGGAGCTTGGCGACCTGATCTACTACAACGCGCAAGAGTTTGCCGCCAGGAAAGTCGCCCGGCGAATCTGCGAACACCGGCGTGACAGCCGCATTACGAACACAGCGCGACTCGCCCACATCGTCGCCGGGGCTGTCGGCGTCAGCGATCCGAAATCCCGAAAATCCAGGATTCACCCGGCCACACGCACTTTCCTGGCCCTGCGCATGGCCGTAAACAGCGAGATTCCAAACCTAAAGGCACTGCTTGCGGCCGCGCCCGACCTACTGGCCACGGGTGGGCGGATCGGCGTGATCTCGTTTCACAGTGTCGAGGATAAAGAGGTCAAGCTGGATTTTCGTGCCCGAAAAAGCGAAGAGGTATATGAAGTGGAGACCAAAAAGCCGATGAATGCAACGGTTGAAGAGCGAGACGCAAACCCGCGGTCGCGCAGCGCAAAGTTGCGCGTGGCCATGAGGCTCTGAGTATTGCCGCGGGGGCGCTTCCTATGGCGAAGGGCTGCACCGCGAATAGACATTGATGGGTTCCGGCCTGTCGGCTTGGCGCTTTGGAAAGGCCTTGAATCGGCGGAGATGGGAGACGAAACGGCCATGGCGAGAGAGACAAAGGTCGGGCTGCTGGCCGGGCTTGCCTTCATCATTTGCTTTGCGATCATTCTTTCAAATAGGGGCCGTACGGACCCGCTGGTTCCACATTCGTCCTTCCTGCCGAGCCGGACCGACACGGTCGCGACCGCACGGGAACATCCCACCGTGGACAGAACACCGGCCTTGGGGGCGAGCGACCCGCGATCGGCTGTAGAATTCCAGGAGCGGCGGCGAGGCGAGTCGGTCGCATGGGCGCCTCCAAATCAGTTCGGCAATGCGGCTGCCTCTGGCTCCTCACCCAGCGGCGCGGCCTCTCCGCTTGGCTATGGCCCCATCGTCAATTATCAGCGCGATGCCGGCGAGCCTAATCTCCCAGATCGATCGGCCGCTTCCAGCCGATTCGCCGCATCGGACCACGCCGCGCTGCGAGCCGTTACGGATCCGGTTCATTCGGCTTCCGTCGGCGTCGATCGACAGCGGTCGTTGCAGGATCACCTCGACCGACTCACATCGGCCGAGACGCGAAACGTGCCATCGGAGTCAAGGCTGACTCCGCTATCGATGCCAGGCTCGGTTCCCTCGACGCCGGTCGACTCCGGTCGCGGTCGCCCTCTGGCGGCTGTCAAGTACACGGTTAAGTCAGGCGACACCCTCTATGGCATCGCGAGAGGACATTTTGGTAGTGGCGCGAAACGGCTGACCGACGCCATCCTGGATGCCAATCGTGACCAGATTTCCGATCCGAACCAGATTCGCGCGGGTATGGTCCTGTTGCTTCCGAAAATGACAGCAGAGAGCGAGACGACCAGGGTTCAGCGAACGGCGCATACCGACGTCGCCGAGCGAACGGAACGCGGCGCGACCAGGACGCCATCCACGACGCCGGGCGACTTTCGCTGGTATCAGGTTCGCAAGAACGATCGATACGTCAGCATCGCCCGCGAGCAAATGGGTGACGAGTCGCGTTGGCGCGAGATTTTCGAGTTGAACAAGGACAAGTTCCCCGATCCGAATCAGATTCGCGAAGGCGTTCGAATAAAGATTCCAGAGGGGACGCGATGAACGGTGGACTGGTTTGATTCGCACATGCGTTCTTGTCGGTGCGTTTGCGGCCATCGGGCTTGCAGTGGTTGTGCTGCGGGCTGAGCAGGCACGCTGCGCCGCCAGAATCATGGCAATCGAATCGGAATGGGTTTCGGCTCGGCGCGAGACCTGGTCGGTTCAGGTTCGGGCCGCACGGTTGCGCGCCCCCCAGCAAGTCCACGACCGGTCCATTTTCCTCCAATCCGGGGTCGTCCCGGCAAGTGAATCGGTGGCTCCAGAGGTTCCGCAGCACCTCGTTCACTCCCGGCAAAGCCGTCTTGAAGCGGATCAATCCCGCAGGTGAAGCAGGCGACTCGTCAATGAATGGTTTTCCAGATCGAATTCGCCGCCGCATCAGCGTCGTCTTTGTGCTGATGGTCGGCTTGGCATTCGGCGGACTGTTCGGCAGACTGATTCATATCAATCTGGTAGATCGAGGAATGTTGCTCGCCAGGGCGGAGGCACAGCGGCAGGCCATGTCCAACATCCCCGCGCGGAGAGGGATGATCCTCGACACTCGCGGGCGGATAGTGGCTACCAGCGAGCAAAGTCCGGATGTGTTTGTGGATCCGGTGATGACTAAGGACGTGGCCGCCCTTGCCGCGGCGCTGGGGCCGCCATTAAACATGTCCCCGGCGACGATTCAGGAGAGACTTGCGCAGCGACCTGATTCCCGATTCGTGGTTATCGCCGAGTCGGCCGATTCCGTGACGGCCGAGGCGGTTCGATCGCTTCGCCTTGGCGGCGTTGGCCTCTCCGATCGGGAGATTCGCAAGTATCCCCTTCACGAGTCGATGGCGCACGTCGTCGGCTGGGTCGGTCGAGATCGCAAGGGCCTGGAGGGCATTGAGCTTCAATTCGACCAGCATCTTCGCGGCCGCGACGGCAAGCGCGGTGCGATTACCGACGCAAGGCGGCGGGCCATCGGCCGATCTGAATCCGATTTGATCGCGCCCGAGGACGGCGGCCACGTCGTCCTGACCATCGACGCCGAGATTCAACGGATCGTCGAGGACCGCGTTTTGCGGGCGATGGACAATGTCCGGGCCCAGAGCGGCGTGGGCATCGTCATGAATCCCTACACCGGCGAAATTCTGGCCATGGCCTGCTTGCCGAACTTCGATGCCAACCTGGCCGCATCGGCTTCCGCCGACCTTCGTCGCAACCGGGTCATCACCGATCCCACCGAACCTGGCAGCACGTTCAAGCCGTTTATCGCCTGCGGAGCGCTCGACGGCCGACACGTCAACTCGATAGAAAAAATCGACTGCCTGATGGGCAAACGCTACATCGGAAGGCGCCTGATAAAGGACACCAAGCCATCCGGGCTGCTGGACCTGACCGGCATCATCGCCAAAAGCAGCAACATCGGCATGGGCATCATCGCCGAGCGCATGGGCAACCCGCTGCTGCACGACACGATTCGCGGCTTCGGCT
>JBGTDB010000184.1:0-2922 GCA_041748515.1 Phycisphaerae bacterium | reverse complement strand
CCTTCCAGATGTACGCGATGATGCTGCTTCACCCCGTTTCACTGATCGTCAGTTCCTACAGTGCCACACAGCAGGCCCTGGCCGCGCTGGAGAGAGTGTTCGACATTCTCGAACGGCCGGTGGAAAAGCCCGACGCGCTCGATGCTGTCGAGTGCCCGCTTCCTATTCGTGAGATTCGCTTCGACAACGTCAGTTTCGAGTACCGCGCCGGGCTGCCGGTGTTGGAGAACGTCTCCCTCTCGATACCGGCTGGAAGCGTCGTGGCCCTGGTCGGCCCGAGCGGCGGTGGAAAGACCACGCTTACCGACCTTGTCGCCCGATTTCACGATCCCACCGGCGGGGCGATTCTGATCAACGGCGTGGATTTGAGACGTATTCAGCTCGAAAGCTATCGGCAGCGGCTGGCCATCGTGCCGCAGGAAGTGTTCCTGTTCGACGGAACGGTCCGCGAGAACATTGCCTACGGCCGGCGCGGAATGGAAGAATCTGCCATCATCGACGCCGCCCGGCGGGCCAACGCCCACGAGTTCATCGACCGGTTGCCCGAGGGTTACGACACGATCATCGGCGAGCGGGGAGTGAAGCTGTCTGGGGGGCAGCGGCAGAGGATCAGCATCGCCCGGGCTATCCTGGCCGATCCGGAAATCCTGATCCTCGACGAGGCCACCAGCAACCTCGATACCGAAAGCGAACAGCTCATCCAGGCTTCACTCGCCGACCTTCTGGCCACCCGCACGACATTCGTCATCGCCCACCGGCTCAGCACCGTGACCCACGCCGACATGATCGTCGTCCTCGACCGCGGCCGGATCGTCGAACTCGGCGACCACGCGGATTTGATGTCCCGCGAAGGGCTGTACCACGACATGGTCGAGCGCCAGCACCGCTTTGCGGAGTCAGGTTCGCCAATTGTGTCCACCGGATGGAATTCGACTGAAGCGCCTGCGGATCCTCTCGCATGACAAGCGGCGACTTCTGGATGGGACGGGGGAATGCTCGGCGCTTAAACCGGTCCTACCATTCGCCAGGCGTTGGCGATGTGCAGGGCGCTGAGCATGCTCTGGGCTTTGTGCGAGGTTTCCTGGTGTTCGCGGGCCGGTTCGGAATCGGCCACGATTCCCGCGCCTACCTGGGCGTCCGCCCGCCACTTTCCGCCCGATGCCGGGGTGATGACCAGCGTACGAAGGGCGATGCAGGTATCCATGTTCCCGGCAAAGTCGATGTAACCGACGGCGCCCGCATATGGCCCGCGACGCACCGGCTCCATTTCGTCGATGATCTGCATGGCCCGAACCTTTGGCGCGCCACTCACCGTTCCGACAGGAAGGACGCTGCGAATCGCGTCAAACGCGGTTTTCCCTGCGGCCAGCGTTCCGGAAACGTTGCTGCAAATGTGCATAACGTGGCTGTAGCGCTCGATGGACATCAGGTCGTCGATCTTGACGCTGCCCGGCTCGCAGACGCGGCCGAGGTCGTTGCGTCCAAGATCGACAAGCATGACGTGCTCGGCCCTCTCTTTCGGGTCGGCGAGAAGTTCGGCTTCAAGCCCCAGATCCTCCGCCTCGGATTTTCCCCGCGGCCGGGTTCCAGCCAACGGCCGGGTGGAGACTGTTCGCCCCTCCAATCGGCAGAGGATTTCGGGCGAAGCCCCGACCAGCGTCACCTTGGGGCTCTGCAAATAAAACATGAACGGCGAGGGGTTAATCACCCGCAAGGCCCGATAGATGTCGAAGGGCGATGCCTCGGTCACCGCCGACATCCTGTGCGACAGGACCACCTGAAAGATGTCGCCCGCGCGAATGTACTGCTTGCAGCGATCGACGGCCTGTTCAAACCGGTCGCGAGGAAAGCTGCAGTCTTCCGTGGCCACCACCGACCCCTCCGATGAAACGAGCGGCATCAGAACGTCCGCCCGCTGTTCGGAAAGCTTCTCGACAAGGGCCGAGATCCGACCACAGGCCGCGTCGTAAGCAGCGTCGGCGTTGCCGTTGGCCACATGGGCATGGGCGACGACATGAACGAGTTTGCGGACATGGTCGAAAACAACGAGCGAATCGTAAACGCCAAAGAGAAGGTCGGGCAGGTTGCGATCATCTGGCGGGGGCTGGCCGAGTTTCTCGTAATGGCGCACGACGTCGTATCCGGCGAATCCCACCGCTCCGCCCAGAAAGCGGGGCAAAGCCGCTGGATGGTGAGCCCGAAAGCGGCTCAAAGTTGCCTCAACCTGAGCGAAGGGATCCGCACCAGCGGGCAGGGTAGCCGCGCCAGGGCCGCTGACCGACGTTTGCCCGTCTTTTGATTCGATGACCGACAATGGATCGGCCCCCAGAAACGAGTAACGGGCGATCTTCTCTCCGCCGATGACGCTTTCGAGCAGGAAGGCATGCTTGCTGTTTCGAGCAATCCGGTCGAACGCCGATACGGGCGTCAACTGGTCGCTGAGCAGGCTGCAATAAACCGGGATCGTGTTGGCTGACCGGCACAGTTCTGCGAAGGCCGCCCGATTGGGTTCGAATTGGATCATCCCGCGATGCTAGCGGACGGGCGGATCGGCCGTCAACGCGCACTTGGTTTCCGGCCGATGGCCGAATTGCTTTGAGGCGGCGGGGCAAAGGACGCGGTTCCATCGTTTTGTTAATTGGGTCTTTTTGTTGAGCGGCAGAGAAGTAGGGAAAGTCGCGCCTTTCCCGTTACAATGGGCGGCTCGTCAAGCAAATGATCCGAGAGTTTCGCCCCATGTATACCGCGACGGTCGAAGACGGATTCAGTGCCGCCCATCACGTGCGCATATCGGATGGGGGCACAGCCCCCCAGGACCCGGCTTCGCCCGAACGCTGGGAGGATTCGCATTCCCACGACTGGCGGGTTCGCGCCTGCTTCGCTCGGAACGAACTGGACGCCTACGACATGGTCGTTGGCGAC
>JBGTDB010000183.1:0-4546 GCA_041748515.1 Phycisphaerae bacterium | reverse complement strand
ATCGTTCGTTCCGTTTTCGCAGTTGGGGTAGTTATCCTTGTAGGTCGCCCCGACGGCGATCACGCCCGCGCCGCAGGCGGGCGACAACATCGAGTTGGATCGATTCTCATTTCCCGCGGCGGCCACGACCACGACGCCGTTGGCCACGGCATTGTTCGCCGCCACCGCCCTACTGTGTGTGCAGGAGCCGGATAAATCACCTGTGCCGAGGCTCAGATTGATGACGTGCGCCCTTCCGCCGGTGGGAGTTTGATTGGCGCAATAGTCGATTCCCGCGATGATGTTGCTTGTGGTGCCGCCGCCGATCGAATTGAGAACCTTCACCCCGATCAGAGTTGCTTCAGGGGCAATGCCCTGGAACGGCTCGAGGCCCTCGCATCCGAAGTTTATGTCGATCCCGGTTCGACCGACGGCAATGCCGGCAACGTGAGCTCCGTGGCCGTTGTCGTCTTCCGGATTTGAATCGTTGTTTACAAAATCCCGACCGGCCGCCACGTCGATGCGGGCGGCGTACATGGTGTGATCCCCGTCAATGCCGGTGTCGAGTACGCAGACGCGAATTCCCGTTCCGTCAAAGGGCAGACCCGCCGCCACCAATTGACTTTGAAGCGCGCCAATCAGCGGCGTAGCTTCGTCCAGCTTAATGACATCGGGATGATATTCATCTTCTTCCACTGCGATGACGCCCGGCATGGCTCGGATACGGGCAACATCGGCATCCGTCAGATTGCGGAGAGCCATCACGTTTGGAAGCACAACGTCGTATTCGTACTTGACCAGCCCTCCGAACTGCTGAACCGCGGTCTTGACGTTCTCGCGTTTGGCAGCGCCCCGAAATTGGCCCGGAGCCATGTGAACAAGCACATTGCGGCCGGCGGCGTCGTTTCCATCTTCCAGTTCATCCTGGCCGCGAATCGGCGACCCGCCATTGATGGGTTTATAGCGGCTGTGCTGCCGCCCGTTTTGATCTCGGGAATCGGATTGAGTGGCCGCTTCGTCGACAATCTGAAGCTGAATATCGCGCGATGCGCTCCAACCAGTGTTCGGGCGCGATTGAGCCATACCCTGGGAAATCATTCCGGCGAGTCCGACACAGAGTGCCGGCAAGAATACCCGGCGCCATCCATCGCGATTCAGCTTCATTTCCCACCACTCCTAATCTGATTCTGATGCCTGCTCAGATGGAACAGCCGCAGGCGCGAAAATAACTCAAGCCACGACCGGCCAACTACTTGCGCAAAATGCCCGTCTTAACGCGGCCCTGGGTTCAAAGCCCGCTCGTTCGTCATGCCGCGGATGCGGTTGAACCGCATTGACTCAAGTGCGGAATAATAGGCATTCATTAAATCAATAAGTTAGCGAATATATAGACAAGATGGCCGCATGACAAGCGAGTCTGCTGGATTCAGTAAGTCGATTCCAGAATTGCACCCGACATGCAGCCAGCGAAGCTCGGCTTGTCAGAAAAGTCCGGTAACGCCGATCGGAGTCAAAGTCGGAGCAATGGGAACCAATAACTCGCAGGCCGGGAGTACTTGGGGCAAAAGATGAAAATTACTCATCTATCTTGACTGATTTTCGTTCGCGGGCCTGAAATAGGGCCAGCCGGCCGAGGCCAGATTCGCGAACCATATTCAGGGCGTGCTCAAAGCCGGCGCCGATGTCGGCACTTCGGTGAGCGTCGGAACCGATCGACACGGCCTCCCCGCCCATTGCCGCGTAGCGACGGATGACGTCGAAATTCGGCATGGTCTCGTCGAGCGACTGCCGTAGCGACGAAGTGTTGATCTCCAAAACGATGCCAGCACCCAGGGCGGCACTGAGAATGTCATCAATGATGTCCGCGCACTCGGCGACAGCGTATCCGCCAAGAAAGCGTTGACTGTATCGTTTGACCAGATCGAGGTGTCCGAGCACGTCGAACACCCGCCCTGCTGCTTTGCCGCCACGAATCTCCCGGCGGGCCGTGGCGTGCAGCCGTTCGCAGAAACGAACGCCCTCGCGAACATTCTCGAGGTATCGCCGCGTTCCGTCCTCGATCGACAAGCCGTCCCAATTTTCACGGCGATGCACGGGGTCGTCGCCGAAGTAGTGAACACTGAGCATGACCATGTCGAAACGATGCCGCGACAGAAAGTCGAGAATGAACTCGATGCGCCCCGGTTGATAGCAGATTTCGATTCCTTTTCCGATGAAGATCTTGTCGCCGAACTCCTCCCGTAGGGCACGAATCTCGGCGGAATAGGCCTCGTCGTTATAGACGCATTCCTGCCAATCGTGCGGATGGGCGTCGAAATGTTCGGTGAAGGTCAAGCCGGCCAGCCCGGCGGCCAGCGCGGCCAGTACGTTTTCCCGCGGCTCGGCCCGGCTGTCGAACGAATGCCGGGAGTGCAGGTGCTGATCGTAAACCTTCATGGCTGCCTGTCAGGTGCCCGCCAGAATGGTCATGACGTCGCCATCCTGCACAACGTAGGTCTTTCCCTCTTTGCGAAGCCTCCCCGCGGCTTTGACGCCTTTCATATCGGAGAACGCCACAAGATCGTCGTAGGCAGTCGTTTCCGCGCGAATGAAACCCCGAGCCAGATCGGAGTGTATCTTCCCGGCGGCCTCCACGGCCGTATTGCCTTTGCGAATGGTCCACGCCCGGACCTCGTCCGGTCCCATGGTCAGGAATGAAATCAACCCCAGGGCGTCGTAGCACGATTTTATCAGTCGATCGCGGGCGGACTCGGTCAGGCCCAAGTCGGCCATGAAAGGGCCCCTGTCGGCCGGCTCCAGCTCGGCGATTTCGGCCTCTATTGAAGCGGAAAGCACGATGTTGTCGGCCGCATGAGCGGCATTCAACGGTCCGCGCGTGGCTGCCGCGTCGTCCGAGACGTTTCGAACCGTGACTATCGGCTTTTCCGTCAGGAAGGCGAAGCTGGCCAGGGCGATCCGGTCGTGCTCGCTCTGAAGCGCGGAGGACAGCGGGCGTTCGGCTTCGAGGGCCTCGCGGCATCGGGTGAGCACCGCGAGCTCGTGCTTTTCGGATTCGTGCGAAGCGGTCGGCTTCTTAAGGGCCTTTTCGAGTTTTTCGATACGGTTAGCGACGGCCTCGAGGTCGGAGAACACCAGTTCCGACCAAACTTCGTCGAAATCGGCCTGAGCGTCGATGCGATTGCGATAAGGGGGCACCGAGGCATTTTCGAAATCGCGGACGACGACTACAAGCAGTTCAGCCTGCCGAACGGCGGGAAGAAGGCGCCGCCAGTCGTCACGACCTTTGGCATCCTCCAGTGAGCAGCCCGGGAAATCGACCAGTTCGATCGTGGCGGGTGTGATCTTCTTTGGATTGCAAAGCTTCGCGAGAAAGTCTAGCCGCGGATCGGGCACTTTGACGATCGCCGGATGGGCCTGCGGCGCGGCAAAGGGATCGACTTTCAGACCTGTTGCGGCGGCAAAAACCGTCGATTTTCCGGATTGGGGAAGGCCGATGATTGCCGCTTTCATGGAATTGCCGAATCAAATGCTGGATCGATATTGGGTTTACCGAATCAAGACGCCCCGAATACGACGCACGCACCCTAAATCGCTGTCTATTCAGCGGCCATCTCTTTAAGGCCGTTGTGCAGTTCGATGATCTCATACGTCCCGGTCGCGCCGCTGTGTTCGAATTCGATCATGTCGCCGATACGCTTCCCGAGCACGGTTCGGGCCAGGGGCGCCTTGTAATTGATGCGGTTTTTCTCGTAATCCGACTCCCAGGGACCGACAAATGTAATCCCGTAAATCTCGCCATCGGTCGTTCTGCGCATCACCACTCGGGTGCCTATGCCGACCCGGTCCGTCGGAACGTCGTCCGGCGAGAAAACCCGGGCCGCCTGCATCTCGCTGTTCATCTGGGCCAGCCGGGCCCGAAGTAGATCCCGCTCTTCGAGGGCAAACTTGTATTCGGAGTTTTCGCTGAGGTCTCCCTTTTCCGCGGCCGCGCCGATGGCAATGGCGTTTTCGCGCATCTTGACGTTGACGTGATGCTCGATCTCGTTTTGCTTGCGAGAAAGGCCCGCCTCGGTGGTGAAGACGACATCCTCCATTTCCCATGACGCCACGGCCGGGGCCGCTTCCTTCTTGGGAAGATGCGGGGCCACCCGGTTGAGCAATCCGTCATGGACCGATCGGCCGAGGCTTTCAACCTGCTGAATCTGATTGCGGAGAGCCTGGGCCATGCCTCCCTCGATGCCCTGCAAGGCGAGTTCAAACCGTTCGAAGTTGCGCGCAGAAAGGGCGCTGCGGGCGTGCTGGGTCATGCTCTTGACATGCTCCTTGTTCACCGCGTCGCTGAGCCGGGCATCGTTTAAGGCCCGAAGAATTCGCGAAATAATTGTCAGAGGAGGAAGGTCGTCAATCAGCTCGCTATACGCCGGGCCGTCCCAGAGCCAAAGCAGCGCATCAAAGTGCGCAACCGGCGACCCCATGATCCGCTGCACAACAGGATCCAGGTCATCGCGGGTGCATCCGCCTTCAATCAACCACTCCACGGCCCGGTCACAGAAAGCCTGCGGAAAGG
>JBGTDB010000182.1:0-6616 GCA_041748515.1 Phycisphaerae bacterium | reverse complement strand
TCGGACACGGTGAGGCTGCACCCGGACGCCCAGGCGTACTTGCATAGCCGGGCGAACATGCTCGGGCATGGGTCGCTGGGGCTTTGCGACAACCTGATGAAGGTTGCGATCGAAGCGGAGCGGGCGCTTAGGGGTGTCGGGCCGGATGAACGAATCACGATCACGGCGGCGCTGCTTCAGCGCATCGACCGCGATCACAAGCAGGATAATCGGCTGCGGGCGGACATGGACGTTGCCTTAGCGGCCACGGCGTAGGGGCTTTCGACGATTCGTCGAAGGCCCGACGAACCGGGTCAAACCCGGTTCATTAACAGACACCGTACACGCCCCGACTTGCCGGGCTTACCAGAGGCCCGGCAAGCTCACGGGGCGTTCGTTTTATACTCCGCACCTAATTTCATTGTTTCGTGCTTAATATAGCGCTGGCCCTTAGATTTTAACCCAGTTACACTCGCCAAATTGCGCGCAGGGCCACTACACATCCCGGTTACAAGGCGCGCGGAGGCCGGCTCGGCCACACGACTGAGGACGGGAGAATCACTAAATTCAACGAATTTCGATGAAAATTCGGCGCGTTGTCGCCGCGGGCTCGACAGATCAAAATCCTCGCACTTTCATGTCCAGGGTCTTAACCAGAAACGCGAAGCGGTCGGCCGCTTCTTCAATCTGCTTGGCTGTGGGCTTGCCCGCGCCGTGGCCGGCGCTGGTCTCGATGCGGATCAGCACGGGGTTGGGCCCCGAGTGCATTTCCTGGAGCCGGGCGGCGAACTTAAAGCTGTGCGCGGGAACAACCCGGTCGTCGTGATCACCCGTGGTAATGAGCGTGGCCGGATAGGCAGTTCCGGGTTTGAGATTGTGATAGGGCGAGTAGGCAAACATGGCCTTGAACTCATCCTCGTTTTCTGGCGAGCCGTAGTCCGAGACCCAGGCCCAGCCGATGGTGAATTCCTTGAAGCGCAGCATGTCAAGCACGCCGACCGCGGGAAGGGCCGCGCCAAAGAGGTCCGGCCGTTGGATCATGCTCGCCCCGACCAGCAACCCGCCGTTGCTTCCGCCGGCAATGGCCAGCTTGGACGGCGAGGTGTATTTCTTGTCGATCAGCCACTCGGCCGCGGCGATGAAATCGTCGAAGCAATTCTGCTTCTTAAGTTTCATCCCGCCTTCGTGCCACTCTTTGCCGTATTCTCCGCCGCCGCGAATGTTTGGAACGGCAAGGACCCCGCCGATCTCGAGCCAGACCAGCGTTGGAATTGAAAATGTCGGCGTAATGGCGATGTTGAAGCCGCCGTAGGCATAAAGGTACGTGGGATTCTGGCCGTTCATCGCGATGCCCTTTTTGTAGGTAAGGAACATCGGAATCCTCGTGCCGTCCTTGCTTTCATAGAAAACCTGCTTCGTCTCGAAGTAATCCGGCCGCATATCGACAACCGGTCGACGATGGACGCTGCTTTGGCCCGATGAGGCATCGTACCGGAATATGGTTTCGGGTTCGGTAAAGCTTTGATAGGAGTAAAAAGTTTCGGGATCGTCGCGTCGGCCGCCAAAGCCATAGACTGTTCCCAGCCCAGGTAGTTCGACGAGTCCTTCCAGCCGGCCGCGAATGCGATCTCCCGGATCGCCGCGCTCCATGGCAAAGACCGCCACTCGGCCGTGGGCGTCGTTGAGATATTGTGCGATCAGCTTACCACCGACGGTGCTGACCGAACGCAAGGTGGCCGTCACCTGCGGAATGACTTCCGACCAGTGGTCGCGGGCGGGTTGCTCGATATCAACGGCGATTACGCCGCCGCGAGGCATGCCCCAGTCGGTGCGAAACAGAAACCGCGTATCGAGGTTGTCGACGAAAGAGTACTGCGCATCCATAAAGGGAATCAGGGGCACAACTTCGGAGTCGTCCTTGCTGAGGTCCTTGTAAAAGACCATGTTCATCCGCTCGGTGCCCTTGCTGGCGGTGATGATGAGGTATCGGCCGTCGTCGGTGACACTGCCGTAGAAGTTCCATTCCTTCTGATCCGGTCGCTCATAGATAAGTTTGTCCTGCGACTGAGGCGTGCCGACCTTGTGATAGAACAGCTTATGATAGTAGTTCAGCGCTGTGAGTTTACCCTCGACGGACTTCGGTTCGTCATATCGGCTGTAGAAGAATCCCTTTCCGTCCTTGGTCCATGAAGCGCCGGAGAACTTCACCCACTTGAGGTGGTCGTCGAGATCCTCGCCGCTGTCCACGTTCCGTATGCGCCATTCCATCCAGTCCGAGCCGGAGGTTTGCAACCCGTAGGCCAGCAGCTTGCCATCTTCGCTCGGAGCCCAGGAGGCGAGCGACACTGTGCCGTCCTCGGCCAGTCGGTTCGGATTGATCAGAACCTTCGCCGGACCGGTGAGAGATTCGGACCAATAGAGGACGTATTGGTTTTGCAGACCATCGTTTTTCTGAAAGAAGTATCGACCGCCTCGCTTCACCGGCGGCCGGTACTTTTCGTAATCCCAGATCTTGGTCATTCGAGCGCCCAGAAGGCTGCGCTCCGGAATCTGCTCGAGGTATCCGAAGGTCACTTTGTTCTGCTGCTTGACCCATTCCTTGGTATCTTCGGCGTGGTCGTCCTCCAGCCAGCGGTAAGGGTCGGGCACCTCGACGCCATGATAGGTGTCGACAACTTCGACCTTGCGCGTCTTGGGATACTTGGGCGATGTCGCGCTGTCGGCAACCACCGATTGCGAAAACCACGACACCACAACGGCGGCGAGCACCGCCCGCGTGACAATCGTGCTCCACATGGCAAGACGATGAGCCGAGAACATTGTGAATCGCGACATGGGGGTTCCTTTCTTCAAGACTTCCCTCGCAAGTTAGAACATTTGGGTTCAGTATCAGCCGGGCCGGTCGGGATAGACCCGCTCCCGGCACAATCGCACCGGGGGGCCAGCCTGGACCCAGCCCTATTTTTACACGGGAGATTCGGCTGTTACAACCAATCCGACTCGGCTGAACAGACGGCCGGGGGAGCCATGGACCCCACCTGCCCCGGGAGATGGTTCCGCGATTTCGGCACGCAAGCCCCGCACTACACCGATTGCCTTGCCACTCCATCCGGTGTACAAATCTGCACACGGAAGAAGTGCGATAGGGTGTCCGTTATGGTGCGGCCGGACCGTCGAATTGATTCCGATTTGTCACAAGTATCCGGGACGGTCGCCGCTCCCAATGTGATCATGCCAACCACCGCAACAGCCACAAAGGACAAAGCTCTATCTATACCGATGCGGTCCGGTACCGAAGCGTCGCGTTCACTACGTTCAGAGACTTGGCTGGCGGAAGGTGACACAAAGCAGTCGCAACCTTTGAATCAAAGCGCCCGGATGGTGCCCGTGGCGTTTGCAGTCGGGCTGCCCCGCTCCGGGACGACCTTGCTCGGGTCGCTGCTGGCCGGTGCCGATGGATCGTTATCCATCAGCGAACCGTATTTGGCACAATCGCTATATTCCGACTCGCGGCTCCGCCGATTTTTTTCCAGAGTTCAGCGCGGCGGGGGACTTGCCAGGCTTACCCCGCCGAAGGGTGCGAACCTGGAGGAAATGCTCGGATACATGTGCGAGCTTACGTCGCAGAGCGGACTCTCGCGGCTGATCGTGAAGGAGACGTATCGAAGCTCGCGCGAATGGCGGAATCTTGAGCTGATGAATTGGATCGCCGAGTCTTCGCGGCCGACCATCGCGTTGATGCGCCATCCGTATGACGTGGCCATTTCGTCGATTCGGTTTACGCGTTGGTGGCGAGGGATGATTGGCCATGCGCTTCGCCTGTTTGCGCCGCGGCTTCCGTTGTTTTCGAATGACCGAGAAGTCGTGGAGCACGTCGCGGACAACTGGATGTCGTTCTTTCGATGGTGCCGCACGCACGGAATCCGAGTGGTGCGCTATGAAGACCTGGTGACGCACCCCGATGAACAAATGCGAATCGTTTGCGAGACGCTGAAGATCCCGTTTGAGTTGAGAATGCTCGACCCCGGGCACCCGCGAAGTGCGTTCGGTGGAATCGGCGATCCAATGGTGATGAAGAAAAAGGATCGGCCCGTCAGGCGCTCGTCCGTCGGACGGAAGCGCGAACTTGCGCCTGAATTACAGCGCCTGATTGCTGACCGATGCAGTTCGGCCACGGCGGATTGCGGCTATAAGCTCTAAGATCGCGGCACCTCGACAAATGGTTGCTGCGCTTAACATAAAGACGGTTTATGAGGCTTGGAATCCATTGATTTCGACAGCGATTCTTGAGAATGCGACGAACAATAGGCCCCCTTCGGTTGTTGAGCCGCGGAGGGGATCAGAATCGCCCGAACGCGAGCGTATCGGGGCCAACTGGCTGGCGGAGCTGGCCCCGGAGAAGCGTGCCGCCCTTCGGGAACTGCACGAAATCGATCGGCGATTGAACTGGGTCGCGCTGCTTTTTCCCGCGATGTGGGTGGCGGCGGCGGCGGTTGTGGTCGCGCTTCCGATTTGGCCCGTGCGGATAATCGGCTATGTGGTCATCGGAACGGCCATTCACGCCATGGCCGTGCTCGTTCACGAAACCAGCCACTACAGCATGTTTCGCAATCGCCTGCTGGACCGCATTGTCGGGTTTCTGATGGGCGCTCCGGTGTTCGTCTCGTACACGGCCTATCGCGTCCTGCATGCCTATCATCATAAGTATACCCGCGAAGAAGAAGACCCCGACGAATTCAACAACGTAACCAAGAACAGGTTTCTATTGTCGCTACTGTTCTATTCGTGGCTCATTATCGGCACGCCGGTTTATCTGATTCACGTCGCGGCCACGGCTTTGATTCGCGGCAGCCGGCGCGATCGGATAGACGTGATTGTCGAGTATGTGCTCCTGGTCGGATTGGTTGTCGGCGCGATCCTCGTCGCCCGACACCTCGGACGCACCGACGTTTTCATTCATTGTTGGGCCCTGCCTATGATCATCGCGATGATTTTCGGCAACATTCGAAGCTGGGCCGAGCACACCATGACCATCCCCGGCGATCCGCTGACCCGCACGCGAACCGTTGTGAGCAACCGGGCGGTCTCGTTGATGATGTGCAATTTGAACTATCATCTGGAGCACCACCTTTGTCCGGGCATTCCCTGGTACAATCTGCCCAAGATGCACAAGCTCTTGAAAGACGACTATCGCAAGGCCGGCTCTTTCATTTACGATTCCTACCTGCGATTCCTCTTCGACGCGTTTCGCAACGGGGTGCATGGAATCAGCGCGATGAGAATGCCGGAAATGTGACCCCTCGAATCGACGGTCGGAAACAGGCATAAACCACGAAAACAGGTCATCGGGGCGGCCGTCGCGGCAATAGTACAAGAATGGCCAGAATCATCTACGCTGCCTCGGGCGACGGATACGGTCACGCGGTGCGGGCCCACAGCGTCGGAGCGGCGCTGCTGGCCCGCGGCCACGACGTACAATTCGTCACCTGCCACAAAGCCGAACAGTACCTGCGCGAGCATTATCCCGGCCGCCTTCATCCCGCGTTCGGGCTGTTCACGATTTACAACGAGGGCAAGGCCGAACCGCTCCAGACGCTGATACACAACGCGCGACGTGCGGTTACCGGACTGATACCGGCCAATCGCGCAGTCATGGGCCTGTTCCAACGCTTCAAGCCCGATCTGGTGATCACTGACTTTGAGCCGTTTTGCGCGTTCTGGGCCCGGCGGTTCGGCATCCCCTTTGTCAGCCTCGATAACCAGCATCTGCTGACGCACTGCAAGCTGGACCATCCGCCGGGGCATTTCCGCGATGTGCTTAACGCGTACCTTACGATTCGTCTCTACTTTGCCGGGGCACGGCAGTACCTCATTACGACGTTCATCAAGGCACCCGTTCGATACCAGCCTGCAAAGCTGGTGGATCCGATTCTACGGCCGAGGGTGTACGAAATGCACGCTCGCGACGACGGGTTCCTGCTGGCCTACAAGGGCGCCGGTGGTGAGAACGAGGTCATGCGCCGCGAGCTGGAAAGGTTCGATCGCATGCCCATCCGAGCCTACGGCTTCGGCTTGGAGCATCAGCGCGGACATGTGACTTACAAGCCGATCGACGCGGAAGCCTTCCTGAACGATCTGGCGGCCTGTTCGGCGGTCATCACTTCCGCGGGGCACAGCCTCGTTTGCGAGTGCCTCCATTTTCGAAAGCCGATGTTGCTCGTGCCGATCCTCCAACAGTATGAACAGATCCTCAACGCACGCAGCGTGGAACGCATGGGCGCGGGGAAGCGCGTGGATCGACTGAGCGTGTCGGCGATGGAGGCCTTTGTCGATCACCTCGATCCATTCCGAAATGTCATGGCGTCCCTGCCGCCGGCGCGCATCGAGTCGGTTCTTGACGCTATCGAATGTGAAATCGTCTAGAGCCTATTGCGTTTACCCGCACCCCGGCCCCTCTCCATGGAAGGGAGAGGGGTCATTGGATTAGGCTTAAAAATGGTTCGCAGGTATGAAACGTCTGCGTTGGCTCTATGAGCCGATGCGCTGGCCGTCGGCGAGCTTTTCGAGATTTCCGGCGGCAATGGATTCGCCGGAAACCAGCCCGGCCGTGATCTCCACGCGATCGCCCTGGCGGCGA
>JBGTDB010000181.1:0-3315 GCA_041748515.1 Phycisphaerae bacterium | reverse complement strand
TGGCCCTACAGGGCGCTAGAATGGGTCTCGTGATTCACGGCATGGCCGGGTTTGACAACGACGCGGCCAGAAAGGCGTTGAACGTCCCTGACGACTACGCCGTCGAGGCCATGATCGCCTTCGGCAGGCCCGGCGACCCGGCCGACTTGCCGACGGAACTGCGCGAACGAGAAACTCCCAGCGGCCGAAAGCCAATTGGCGAGATCGCCTGGGAGGGAAAATTCACCGACCAGCCGGGAAACTAACGGGGCGACATGCCCTATTCCGCGGGTACCGCTTGCATGATCCGAGCCGCGGCCGTTAGGGAGCGGCTTTCTCACTCCCGCAGTCTTCGCCGTGTGGGTCCTCTTGCTCCGGTGATTGCGACGATTCCTGAACAGGGAGGGTAGATCGTCAATCCGCGCGGATTTATGTTCGCGCCCCGCGGTGGACCCCCACAATGGCCCGATCCTTTCTCATTACCGCCGGCCCAACGCAAGAACCGATCGACGACGTTCGCTTCATCGCCAACCGATCTAGCGGAGCCATGGGAATCGCCTTGGCCAAAGCGGCCCACCGGTCCGGTAACGAGGTGACCCTCCTGCTGGGCCCCGTGGGCTCGGCACTCACCAGCTTGGCCGAGTTAAAGCCGGTCGACGCACGACGCGAGACCGGTACGGATCGTCCTCCATATCATCCTGAAAAAACCGGGAAGCAAGGGGATGATCGCTACGATACGATCCAACCCGCCGGAATTCGCACCATTCGGTTTTCTTCGACTTCCGACCTCGAGGCCCTGCTGGACGAATGGTTTCCGCAATGCGATGTCCTGATAATGGCGGCCGCGGTGGCGGACTTCAGGCCGGTGCGACATAGCCCGGGGAAGATAGAAAGAGGCTCGGGGATTCTCTCGATTGAGATGGAGCCCACTCCCGACCTGGTCGCGCACTGCTGCCGCGGCAAACGGCCCAGCCAGATAGTGATTGGGTTCGCCCTGGAGGAGCCGGGAAAGTTGTCGGAGCGGGCAGCCGAGAAACTCCGCCGCAAGGGCCTCGACGCCATTGTCGCCAATCCCCTGACAACGATGGGCTCGGCGAGTATCACGGCCACAATCCACACGCGAAGCGGCGAGAAATTGTCGCCCGCGGGCCATTCCGACGAGCCGATGGAGAAGGATGAATTCGCCGGTTGGCTTGTGGAATGGATCGATCAGACCTTCCCGTTGCAGCGCTGCTCCGCACACGATTAAAAACAGTCCGAACGAATCCATTCCAAGAGATTGGTTATGAGGTCAACCGACAACACGGAATCCGGGGCGCTTGCCGAGCTCCTTCGGCGCGTTGAGGCACTTACCTTCGACTGCTACGGCACGCTCATTGACTGGCGAGCGGGCCTGCAAAACTCGTTTGTTCGGCTGTTCGGCCCGGCATGCACGCCTCTGCTGGACGAGCTGTATAGGGCCTATGTCGAAACCGAAGCGGAGTTTGAGTCCGGGGCGTACCAGTCTTACCGTTCGATTTTGACAAGGGTCACCGAGCGCCTGGCCGATCGTTATGGATTCGAAATGCCGGCCAACGCGCCGTCACTCGCGGAACTCCTACCCGATTGGGGGCTGTTTCCCGACACCGGCGAGGCCTTGCGCCGATTGAAGAGTCGTTTTCGGCTGGGAATCATGTCCAATATCGATCGCGACCTTCTTGCCGCAACAAGCCGGCATTTTCCCGTTGAGTTCGACTTTGCAATCACCGCAGAAGATGTTCGCGGGTACAAGCCCGGGCCGGGCCATTTTGAGCGGCTCTTCGAGCAGCACGCCCCGCGACGCGCCCTCTTGCATGTCGCCCAAAGCCGTTTTCACGACGGGCAGGCCTGCATGAGGCATGGTCTTGCGTTCGTCTGGATCAATCGTTACAAGGACCGACCCGAGCCGCATGTGCCGGTCGTCGCCGAATTCGCCGACCTCGCGAGCTTCGCCGATGCGGTCTGCCGATAGCCCTCGGCCGGACATCGAGTGGATTTTTCGTGGTGCTTATCCGCATGGCTAGGCGGGAGCCGCGCCGACCCCGGACAGGCCCAACTCTATAGCGGCTACTTCGAGAATGGCGGATTAATGATGGACCATCTACCAACGGAAGCCTTCCCCCCAGGAACACCGGTCTGTGTCAGGCAGAAGACCGTCCGCCGCGGTGGGCCGATCGAAGTCGAAACGGTCGGCGTGGTCGTGGAATGGGAAATGCTTCCCACCGGAAGCTGGTATGCCCACGGCAAGAACGACAAACTCTGGCTGGCCCGCCTGAAACTCCGAAAAGTTGACGGCGAGATTTCCCTGCTGGTCCTTGACGAAGGCACCTCAATCGCCCGGTTCGAACCGATCAGTTCGTGATGCCACCCCCCGCCGCCCTGTCGTATGCAGGATCGAGACACGCAATTTCGATTTTCTTATTGGACCGCATTGCAGAGTACCATGTCATTACAGCCCTTCCATGGCCGCTTGACTTCACATAGAGGCCGTTAACCGAACGAATTGTACGCTCTAATCCAAGCGGCCCGACCGGAGGGTCGGCCAAATAGCGCGCTTGCATCGTCTCAGTATGCGCCGAGGGGGGAGAGCATGAACACCTGGGACCGAATCGTCTGGTATGCGGTAGAGTTTCTCGCCATCGCGGCCTTGCTGCTTTTGCCGGTCGGCTGCGACCGAGAACTCTTGAATTCACTGGGATCGAACGTCATTGTCGACCAGAACGATGACGAGGAGAACGCCGACCCGGAATTAATGCCAAATGACGATCTTGTTGACGATGCTCCCAGCCCACCCAACGACGAAAACGAGCCATCAGACAATTCACCCATCGACGATTCAGCCGATGATCCCGCCGACGACCTGCCTTCAAGCGATCCGAGTGATGACGACTCACCATCCGATCCCCCTGACGACGACCAAAATGACGAGCCGGAAGTTCCGCCCGATCCGCCGGACGATCCCGAACCCGAGCCAGAGCCCGAGCCTGACGAACCCGAGGAGCCAGCAGACCCAGACGACGACCCGGCCGCTCTGGACGACATTCCCGAGAATGACTACTGCGATACCGTGGCCGACTGGTCGGACACTTGGCGCGCGTATGAAGCGGAAGTTCTGACCCTGGTCAATCAGCACCGCGCGGCCGGCGCGGACTGCGGCTCACAGGGCACATTCGCCTCGACGCACGCATTAACCATGAACGGCGCCTTGCGCTGCGCCGCTCGGGCTCATTCGATGGACATGAACGTGCGAAGCTTCTTCAGCCACACCAACCCGGACGGTGACGGTCCGGGCGCCCGACTCGGCTACGCCGGATGGGC
>JBGTDB010000180.1:0-5138 GCA_041748515.1 Phycisphaerae bacterium | reverse complement strand
CGCCGACTCAGGGAGTCGCCGACTGCTCCTTTGCCGGGGCCTGTCCCACGGCCGTTGCGAGGGTCGGATGCCGCTCGGCCAGAAGCTTGACGCGAAGCAGCAGCAGGGCCGTGTCCACCTGCGGATCGACCTTGGGCCGGTTGTTCTCGTCCGGCTGCTTCAACGGCGGCAGCTTGGGCTCGGCGTCGGCGGTGGCGTCGCCGTCTTTCGCATCGGCGTCTTCGTCGTCCGCCGATTCGCCATCGAGCAGGTCCGCATCGGGTCCGTCGGCCGAAGCGTCGGCAATGACTTCGGCCTTGGGAGGACCGAGTAGGTCGGCTTCGCGACGAAGCTGCCAGGCGTTCCAGTTTTCCCAGCGACCCAGTCGAACCGGAACATCGGGGTCCACGCCCCAGGTTTCGGCCAGCGGCTCACGGTGAAGCGAATCGCCGTTGGGCAGAAAATACCTTGCGGTCGTGATCTTGAGCTTTGCCGACGACGAGCTGAGCGGGATCAGGTTCTGTACGCTGAACTTTCCAAACGTTCGCTCGCCGATCACGGTGCCGCGATTGTTGTCGCGGATGGCGCCGGAAACGATCTCCGAGGCGCTGGCGCTGTTCGCATTAACCAGAACCACCAGCGGAATGTCTGAATAGGCCCCTTCGCTTGGCGCGGGGAGGCGCTGATCGTCGTTGGGGTTGCGTCCCTTGGTTGAAACGACGATGTCGCCTCGCTTGAGGAACAGAGACGCCATGTGCCAGGCCGAGTCGAGCAATCCGCCCGGATTCCAGCGAAGGTCGAGCACCAGCCCGCGAAGCCCGTGGGGCTTAAGTTCGCTCATGATGTCCTTCACGTCATCGACGGTGTTCTTCGCGAAATTGGTGATTCGGATGTAGGCGATGCCCCGCTCCCGATCCAGCCAGTAATTCCATGATTCGTCCGGCCGTCGCTCCCAGCCCTTGACCGACTGAATCTTGACCTTCTCGCGAAGCAGCGGGAACAGGAGTTCCTTTTCGTCGCGCCGAATGGTCAGCGTGACCCGTGTGTCCTGAGGGCCGGTGATGGTGCTGACGACCTTGGTGAGAGACAGTTCCTTGATTTCGTTGCCGTCCACCTTGGCGATGATGTCGCCCGCCTGAATTCCGGCGCGAAACGCCGGCGTGTCCTCCAGCGGCGTGACCACTTCGATCTCGCCCAGCCGGTTTTTGATGATCGAAATGCCCACTCCGATGAAGTCGCCCCGGGTGTGCTTGTCGAACTCCTCCGTGCCGCTCGGCCAGATCACGCTGGTGAAATCATCCAGCGGAGTCAGGGCGCCGTGCATGAGTTCGTTGACCAGCAGTTCCTCGGGCAGGCGAACGGTTTCCTGATTGATCTGTCGAACGCGACGGAATCGGCGAACGCACTCCCGCCGATCCACCGATGCCGCGGCCCGAACCTGATCGAGATTCTCGCGGACGCGGGTTTCGAAATCGCGTCGATCGTTGTCGTAGGCCAGCCCCGGAAACGTCTTCCTGACGGCATCCGACTCAGCCAGCATCAGCAGATGATCGAGTCCGCCTTCGGCGATGGCCTTGAAATTCGGCTCTTCGACGTAGGCCAATTGAACCAATTCCAGTGCGTTCTCGGCATCGCGCCACTGAACGTGCTCGACCTGCTCCTTCCAGAGAGATTTCTCGTCGAAAATCGCCTCGAATCGAAGATGGGTGAGAACTTCGTTCTCGAGGCGCTTGTAGCGCGGCTCTCGCTCGAACAGACTTCCGAGATCGACATAGATGTGCCACGCATTTCGCCATTTTCCATCCTTGCGAAACTCGTCGGCCTTGGCCAATGAGTCATTAACCAGCCGCGTCAGCCAGGCCTCGCGCAGGAAGGCTTCGCGATCTTCAGTTACGTCCAGTGCCCTCAATGCCTGATCCAGCGCGAGTGCATATTCTTTGCGATCCATCCGCTCCTTCGCGTAGCCCACGTATTTTTCGAAGTCCACGCGATCAAGCTTGCGCCGCTCGGCCTGCTGAGCCTGAAACTGGTCCAGCCACTTCTGCACGACGCCGACCAGATCGCTTTGCGGCGGAATCTTCTGAATGATTTCGGCCGCCTTTTCGAACTGCCCCTCGCCGGCCAGCTTTAGCGTGCCGCGCCAGTAGCTGTCCAACTGGGCCGTCGAAACCTGCCGTTCGTCGCTACTCAGGGCACGCGAATGCCAGACCGTAGAAAGCGATACGGATAGGATCAGGGTCAAGAAAATGCCGCTGCGGCGCGATCGTGGATTCATACTGACTCCTTTTGCTCAACCTCGCGGTGAGGTCTGTGATCTTCCAAGTCTGCCGTCGCCGCACGAATGCGCGGCCGACAAGGTGTGGTTGTACGGCCACCGTCCGCGCTGAACCGCTTGCGGAAGCCGCACAAAGCCCTCCCGCAAGTATAAGAAAGCAATAAACGATGGTCCACTAATTTTCGGTCACTTTGACAGCAAAGAAACAATCGAAATCCCCCGACCGCGGCGGTCCTGACGGCGCCATGCCTGCCGGCAAATCGCCGATCCTGAGCAACCCGACCGGGATGATGTGGGCTGGGCGATCCTATTCTGCGTTTCGGACGAATGCGGAACCTCCATGCACTGTTAGACGCTTTGCGTTGCCGATGGCCGCCCGCCCGGACATTTTCGGACAATTAGGGTTAAGCCCTGACTCGAATCCGAGCCTTCGAAATCCAGTTTCGATCCTGCGGCCGCCTTGTAACAACTCGAATCACAATGACGACAAATCCAATGGAAGCTTGATCGCCCGGCGGAGTCGTCCGAAAATGCGAATCATGTCCTCGCGGCCTCCATCTCAGCGTCGTCCCAATCGCCTCGGCCGCTGGTGCGTGATCCCGATGGTCTTCTCAATCCGCTGCTATCAGGCGATGATTCGACCGCACCTGATCGGTTGCTGCCAGTTTCATCCGACGTGCAGCGAGTACGCCGCGGAGGCCCTGAGTCGATATGGCATGTTTCGCGGCGGTTGGCTGGCGGCTCGTCGGATCTGCCGGTGCAATCCGTTTCATCGCGGGGGCATCGATCCCGTGCCTTAGCAGTCCGTGGCAGAAATCTCTGGATACCGTGTGGCACCCGTCTCGGCGGTGAGAACACGGGCGACCGGCACAGCCGGTTCGAACCGGGCGTTGCCCGGACGCCCGCGCCACACCTTTTACCACAGGCTGCTGGAGTTGCCCGGTCGGCATGTTGTCCCCCGGCTGAAACGGAGGAACAATAGGGCACGTGACCGCCAACCGCTCCTTACAAGTGCTCGTCCCCTCGATCCCCGAGCAGCGATGGAGTTGCCACACCTGCGGCGAATGTTGTCGCCGACTGGTCGGACATCTCTTCGCCCACGAGTGCGACCGCATTGATGAACAGGATTGGGCCGACGAACTTGGCGCCGCGCCCTACGTCAGAGTCGGGTCCAGGGCGATGCTGAACAAACGCCCGGACGGGGCATGCGTTTTCCTTGGCGACGACAACCTTTGCAGAATCCACGCCAGATTCGGCGAAGCCGCCAAGCCGCTTGCATGTCGCATCTTTCCCTTTTCAATGCGACCGACACCCGGCGGCTGGCAGGCATCCCTTCGATTCGATTGCCCGAGCGTCATTTCGTCGGTCGGAGAGCCTATTCGGCGGTACGGTCCGTTTCTCCGCGAGCTGGGCGACGCGCTGGTCCCGACGATCGCGCGGGCGGAACGCCCCATCAAGCTCGCCCGCGGACTGACCGCCTCGCCCGACGAGATAGACGCGATCAATCGGCAACTGGTTCGATGGTTGTCATCCACCGAGGTGCCGCTGATGCTGCGGCTCATTGTTTGCGCTCGGCTAACGGCGGCACTCGACAGCGCGCGATTGGCCAAAGTGCGCGGACGCCGCCTCAACGAGCTTGTCAGCGTGCTCCTGCGCGGGTTGGCCGTCGAAGCGGAATCGCCCGGGAATGGCGGAACTAAGCAATCGGAGATCAAACGGCCGACGGTACGCCAAACCGGCCTGATGCGGCAATTCGCTTTCGCCTGTTGCCAGCACGTCTCGCTCGAAACGTTCAGCGCCGGACGCATGGAACGAATCCGGACTCGACTGCGCCAACTTAAAGACGCCCGCCGATTCCTCAGCGGGACCGGCCGGATGCCTCATTTACCCGGTTTTGATTGTGACATTTCGTTTGAGCAGTTGGATCGAATTAGCGTCCTGAACGCCGATCGGAAACGCATCGACGAACTCGTGACCCGATATGCGATTGCTCGAATCGAAGGTCGGAGCGTTTTTGGCGACGGCTATTACGGCTGGCCCGTTTTTCGCGGACTGGCCGCGTTGTGGTTGGCCGTTGCCGCGCTTGGCTGGCTGGCCTCAGTCCATGCCGCGGCCGACCATCGCGGCGAACTAACCTTTGACGACGTGGCGAAAGCGCTCGGAACCATCGACGCCGCCGCGACTCGATCGCCGGCGCTGGGCTCGATCGCGGAGCGCGGCCGTGCAGCCTATTTGTTGAACGACGATGGCCTCGCCCGCTTACTTAACACGTTTGCCCCGGTGAGTTTCAAATGAAAAGCCCTCGCGAGATCGCGGCCGCCATTGAGCACACCCTGCTTCGGCCGGAAGCCACGCCGGAACAGATCGACGAAGTCTGCGATCAGGCCATGACCGCCGGATTTGCGGGCGTCTGCGTAAACCCCATTTACGTGCGTCGCGCGGCCGCGCGACTCGAAGGACAAAACCCCGGTGCTCCCGTCGTAGTGTCGGTCGTCGGCTTTCCGCTGGGTGCGAACTTGTCGGCCACGAAGGTCGACGAAGCCCGGCGGGCCATCGACAACGGCGCTTGCGAAATCGACGCCGTCATTTCCATTGGTTCGCTGCTGGCCGGCGACGTCAAATCCGTGCGCCGTGAGATTGAGGACTTGGCCCAGGTGGTTCACGCCGAAGGCCGTCGTCTCATTCTCAAAATCATTCTTGAAACCGCGGCACTCACCAGAGAACAGATTATCGCCGGTTGTCGATGCTGCGCCGAGGGCGGCGCCGACTTCGTCAAGACATCCACCGGGTTTCATGCGTCCGGCGGTGCGACCGTCGAGCACGTTCGGCTTCTACATCGCCACGCCGCGCCGATCCGGGTGAAGGCCGCGGGCGGCATCCGCAC
>JBGTDB010000179.1:0-1642 GCA_041748515.1 Phycisphaerae bacterium | reverse complement strand
GCTGAATTTTCCCAATCTGCTAATCCCGGCCGCAATTTTGGGCATCGGCTGGGGACGGCACATTAGTGCATCGCAAACCACCGGCGGCGCGGGAACTATTGGGTCGACAATTGCTCAACGAATTCTGCTTTCGGCGCTGATTATTCACATGATATTTGCGTTTCGGTATGACGTAGTCGATCGGTTCATGTTCATGATTCCGACGTACGTACTGCTGACGATCTTCGGAGGCATGGGTTTTGCGGTACTTCTGAGTGGTCCCGAGCGGCGGGTGCGGTGGATCATCGGGGTGGGTGTCGTCCTCCTTGCGACGACGCCGCTTTGCTACGCGATGGCTCCATCTTTGGCACGGCGGCTCAACGTGCTTGCCGATAAAGAGCGGTTCAAACCGTATCGCGATGACTATGTGTACTTGTTCTCGCCCTGGAGTGGGCTTGACAATTCCGCCAAGCAAATGAGCGAGCACGCCCTCTTGCTGGTTGGAGAGAATGGTTTGATCGTCGTGCCCGATTCTACGGCGATTTCCGCGGTGAGATATGCGGTTCGTGTCGCCCAGCGTGATGCCGTTGTGGTGGAGCCGGTCTGGGATCCGGGACGAGCATCGGCAGTCGTGAAGAGCGGTCGAGCCGTGGTGTATGTGCCTCCGAATATCAGGATTGATCCGCCGGCGCTGCCGTTCGGCCGATGGCGTGACGACGGAGAGCTTTACGTCTGGGATCCAGCAACGCAGTAGGCGGCACTTGCGTTTGACAGGGCTGGATTCAGTTGGGCCGTGTCCGCTTTGGACGGGAACGGCCAGCGCACGTCAAGGGGGGCGGGCGAACTCGACACGGACTTGGCCAGCGGCGCGAAGTGAAACTCCTTCAACAGTCTTGCGACCTTTCCGGCCGTGTGGCGTCTACCGAGTGTCTGAGCCATGCGCAACTTCCAGGGAATGCGCTGGGCTAACTCGCCGAATTCTTCCGGGGCGAACTCGTAAGGGTGCAGATAAATGACGGCCGGTTGACCGGCGGCGTTTAATTGTCGAACGGCCGCGCGGGTCAATCGGTATGGAAACAGTCGCAGATATCCGCCCCCGCCCGCTGGAAGCCGAATCGGGCCCGCCTGAAGCGAGGCCACCGGCAGTTCCAGGAGTCGGCTGCCGGCCTTTGTACGAAGGAAATAGGGCGTTCGCGGCGAGGCGGAATCTCCGTAGCGGCGCATCCGCGCCGGAAAGATGGACGAGTCATATTGGAAGCCGGTCTCGGCAAGCACGTCAAAGGCCCAAGGGGCCCGAGCGTCGATGGAGAATGCGGGCGCACGGTAACCGACGACCGGCCGGCCGATCAGGTCTTCAAGAAGGTTCTTAGACCGCTGCACGTCAGTTCGAAAGCCGGTCGGTGACTGGGTGTATACGGGTCGATGGGCAAAGCCGTGGCTCTGGATTTCATGGCCCGCCGCGGCGATTTCACGGATCAGGTCCGGCGCTCTCTCGGCGGCCAGCCCGAGCACAAAAAATGTTGCCTTTACTCCGTGGCGATTGAGCAGTTCCAGAACGCGATGGGTATTGTGCAGGAAACGATCGGTCAGTGGATAGTTGTGGTCAAAGACCGATTGAATCCAATCCTCGAGATCAATGGTCAGGCTGTTCAGAACGCGGCCG
>JBGTDB010000178.1:0-3399 GCA_041748515.1 Phycisphaerae bacterium | reverse complement strand
CCGATCCGAGGCCCCGGAGTGGGAATTTTCGGGGCAAAGTAGTGAAGACCGTTTCAGATTAGATTGGCTGTTTCCCGGGGCTGCCCGGGCTGAGCGTCGCAAGAGTCAGATGCGCGCCGCATCCTGGGTACAATCGCTTGTCGATGCAGGCGAGAAGCGCGGCGAGATTCTGACGCTTCTTGAACAAATTGAGAAGAATCAGGCCCATGAAGATGAAGTCTACACGATTGCCGAGTCGTTTGTTCGAGCCTTTCGCGTGGCATTTGATCGACACTTTCGCAACGTCGCTGAGCTTCGAGCGGCGAAGGCGGCGCTGGCGGCCGAGCGGTACTTCATGAAAAACAGCAAGTTGCCGTCGTCGTTTGAAGCATTCGTGCCCGAATATCTGGATGCCGTTCCGATCGATCCCTTTAACAGCGAGCCTATGCGCATCGCCGTCACGCGAGACGGCATCGTTATTTATTCGGTCCACGTCAATTTGAAAGACGATGGCGGCAAACTTGAGGCGGACCATCACCACCATCATCACCATGGCCACGATCACGAACACGAAGAATGCGATGAAGAACACGGCGAGTCCGAAGAGCGACCCGACGTGGGATTCCGGCTGTTTAATCCGATGTATCGCGGGGTCATGACCTATTCGATCGGAGAGCCGTGATGGCCTCCGTTCAATCGCCGAATCACGAGATGTCCAAATAACCAAATCGATTTTTCAATTGTCGAATTCGTCGCCGCGGATGCTGCTTCCGAGGTACGCGGCGCGGACGGCCGGGTTGCCGACGATTTCGCGGGGCGTGCCTTCGGCCAGCTTGCACCCATCGTTGATGATGTAGCTGCGGTCGGTGACGCGGAGGGTCTCGCGGACGTTGTGGTCGGTGAGCAGAATGGCGATGCCGCGCTCGCGTTTCAGGCGGAGGATCTCCCGTTGCAAGTCTTCGACGGCCTTGGGGTCCACGCCGGAGAAGGGCTCGTCGAGCATGATGAGCTTAGGCTCGGTCACCAGGGCCCGGGCGATTTCGAGTTTTCGGCGCTCGCCACCGGATAGCGTTCGGGCGAGCTGCTTGCGCTGGCCGATCAGGCCGAACTGCTCGATCAGGTGTTGGGCCTTCTCCAGCCGCTGCCGGCGACTCAGGTCGCGCATGGTTTCGAGGATGGCGATCAGGTTGTCTTCGACGGACAGCCGCTGAAAAACGCTGGGTTCCTGCGACAGATAGCCCATGCCGAGCTGGGCCCGCTTGTACATGGGGAGGGTGGTGACATCGTGGCCATCGAATTGGACGGTCCCGCCGTCCGGGTCGATCATGCCGACTGTCATGCGGAAGGTGGTCGTCTTGCCCGCCCCGTTGCGACCGAGCAGTCCGACGATTTCGCCCTCCTGGACGAAGTAACTGAGCCTATCGACGACCGCCCGGCCGTTGTATCGCTTGACCAGATCGGCCGCCTCCAGCAGGGGTTGCTTGTTTCGCGCCATCGGCGACCACTATCGCGACAGTTGGGCGATTCGTCTATATCGGGCGGTGCGTCGATCAGAACTGATTTTGCGAGGGGCGGCCTTTCGATTGCGGGGCCGTGCGCGGTTGAATCGGATCGCCGTAGGGGTTGGCAAGAATCGGTGAGTCCGCGCGGGCTTCAAGCCCGCGGCTCGCTTGGGTTGCCGCGGGGCGGTGTGTTAGCTTGGTTGCATGACGCCGATGGTGATGCCTTCGGGATCGTTGAAGACGGCCAGGTGGCCGACGTTGGGGATGGCGGTTTTCGCAACCAGGATTTCGCCGCCGTGCTGGGTGACTTTCTTCAGGCAGGCGTCGATGTTCTCGACGTTGAAGTATGCATTGAGGGCCGGGGCGGATTTGTCGGGACTAGGCAGCAGGCCGCCGCCGGGTTCCTGGCCGGTCTGGATCAACGTATAGCCGGGCATTCGCTGATCGTCGAACTGCCAGCCAAAAACCCGGCCGTAGAATTCTTTGCACTTGGCCGAATCGGACGTAATCAACTCAAAATGGCAGAGTGAGGCGGTCATGGGCATCGATCCCTCCGGGGCGGGTTTCAATTCGTGATTGGGCCGCGCTTACGGCTATACGCCGGACCCTCAAGCTTACGATACATCGGCAGAACTGGCCCGGAATAGCAGTTATCGGCGTTTGGCGTTATGGACCCTGGCCCGTCGGCCGCCACCCGGGCAGATCGACAACAAAGGGCTTATTGGCCCAGCTTATAGGAGTTTCAGGGCGCAGGAGATTGGACCACCACGGAGTCGGCGACTCTTTAAACCAAGTCTGCCCGCCGTGGTCGACCGGGTGAAGCAGGATTCGGCGGGCATCGCCGGAGTTGTCGGCCCGGTCGAGCTGGTCAAGGAGCACGACCCTTAGATTCGCAAAGTCCAGCGGCGGGCAACTATAAGGTGCAGGCTCAGACATTAGGTCGATGCGCCAAGAACGACGATTGGCATTACTTGCGTCGGGAAGCCAGTCGTTGAGCAACTTCGCCAGGGCCAGGCGTGAACCTTCGGGCGTGGTGTCTGATTGGAAATTGACGAGGTAGCCCATTCCGCCCCAGCCGACCCAGCAGACAACAATGGTAGTAGCGGCCGTGAGGGCGATGGATCGCCTTCGCGGCCACTGTGACGCGATCAGGCAGGCGGTTCCGATGGCCAGAGCGGTGTTGGTGAAGATCCCAAAGCGTCCATACTCGGCCGGCTTACCCGCGCCTATCAGCACGAATTGCAGGAAAAAGACGGCCGCCGGCACGGTGAGGACCAGTGCAATCCGGTTTCGACGAATCAGCACGGCGGCGAACGAAATCGCGCCGAGGACGACGATGGGGAGGGTGGCGCCTTCGACGGTTAATTCGAGTACGCGGCTGAATCCCTCCGCGATTCGGGCAATGTCGTACATGGCCAGCGAATTCCCAAAGTTGCTCTTCAGCACATCGGAATTCTTGAAGGCGTTGATCAGGATGTATGGATTGGTAGCCAGATACACGGCCGCGGCCGCGAGTCCGCCCAACAGGATTCGCATTAAGACCGTTGTGAATCGGTACTTGTCGGCGGTTAGGACGGCGACGAGCGGAACGAGCACCAGTATGGGCCAGGCGGATAGCACCATGCCAAAGGCCGCGCCGCAGCAGACACACATCAACCACCAATCGCGATTCGCCGGAGCGACTTCTGTTTGGCGCATGGAGCGCATCCCGAACAGGATGGCGCACAGCATGAGCACCGCGCCCGGCAGATGAGGCTTGGCCTCATGGGCCATGCAAACGACAACCGGCAGCAGGGTAAAGAGGAGAGCGGCCAGCAGGCCAGCGCGGCTCGACCTGCCGCCGTCGCCCATGAGTCTTCGGGCGATGGCAAAAACGACAACAACTCCCAGAATTCCCCAGGCCGCGGCGTACAGCCGG
>JBGTDB010000177.1:0-6141 GCA_041748515.1 Phycisphaerae bacterium | reverse complement strand
GGAGCCGGTCGCGCATGGGGCGATGGTGTACGATCCGGGACCACCAACGTCGCCGACGATGCTGACCGTCGAACCCTGGGGATCGCCGACCGCCGATCTCCGCCATAACAGGATGTTGTTAGCGCCAACGGCCTCCGTGCAGGCCCAGGCGCTGTGGCCGTTGGTATCCGGCGAACAGGCAACGTTTCCATACGTGACCCGATCCACAAGGGCGCCGGAGGCATCGTATAGGTTGATTTCGTCAGCAGCCCCCAGGTTGACCGTCAGGCCGCCAATGACTTTCACGGTCGGCGACAGCCCCCAGTCCGTGCGGAAATCTGACGCGAGGACTTCGGCAAGAATCACGGACTCGCCGGTGGCGATCGTTCCATACGCTGAAAGACTGACCTGGCCGGGGACGCGCGTTTCGTCGCTGTAGCTCCAGCCGGTCATGTCCACGGGACCAGCCTCAAAATTGCGGAACTCGATGAACTCGCCGCCCGCGCCAGCATGCATGAATTCGGTGATTCGGACCGCCGCGCCCGATGGGCTTGGGCAAGTTACGGTTCCGCAGTTGGTCTCGTCGCCCTGATACAGCCCGATGCCGGTACACTCCGCCTCGGTCAGAACCTGGCACGCGCCGCCGCTGCAACAGGCGCCCGTTGGATCCGGCGGGCATTCGTATTCCACAAAAGTCCCCGGATTGGCGATGTCAAAGGCGGTCGAGAAGTCCGAGCCTTGCACGTCCGCGACCAGTGAGAGTCGCCAACCGTAGGCGTCGTTGGCCCCTAGGACCTGGGCGCATGGCCAGCCGCTTTGCCCATTGGTGCGAATGCTCCCCGGAAAAACCTGATCGCCGTAGGTCAGTCGATCGACCAGATTGTCACCAGCGTCATAAAGATTGATCTCGTCGTTACGACCGAGATTCGACGTGTTCTCTCCTACGATCTTCAGGGAGGGATCCAAGTCCCAGCCGACCCGGAACACCTCCGCCGAAGCCTCCGACATGATGACCGACTCACCGGGCTGAACTGTTCCGAACGCGCTCAGGTCCGTCGTCCCGGGGATGCGGCTGTCGTCGTCGTAGCTCCAGCCGGTCATGTCAATCGGCTCGGCCCCGACGTTCGTGAACTCGACGAATTCCGAGCTGGCGCCCGCGCCGCTGTACTGCCATTCCGTAATCCGCATTTGGGCGTCGGCCGTCGCGGCCGTGAATAACGCCGCCGATATTGAAGCAAATTGAACCCAGCGAACCAATCCTATTGACGCATTCCGTCCCATCTCCCACCTCTCCTTTTTGCATTCCTGGCGACGACATCCGACCGACTCAAGGTCCATACGCCGCGTTTATTCCGAGAAAATCATCCAAAAGACACGGACGTCATCCATGTCAACATCGCCATCGTTGTCCAGATCGAATGTGTCGCAGCCTTCTTCGTACGCGATTGACGGACCGGTCAGGCACTCGCTCAGGCACTTGAAATCTACCGCGTTTATTTGTGGATTCAGGTCGCAATTGCCCGGAAGGATTGCCTGTTGGCTGACCGTCACTACCAGCCCCGCGGGATAGACTGATCCGTTGGGGTTGCCGTTGGAATCGGTTCGCCCAACTTTGAGTCCGTGCGGCGTGCTCAGCGCGAACTTCTCCAACGTCGCGGGGACCACGTTCACCTGAGTTGCACCCAGGGCGAACGCCTGGAGCGTGACGCGGTACAGCGGCACGGCCGCGCTCAATCCCTGGGTGAAACTCGCGGTGTAGCCGGCGACGGAACTCACGCCCCGGTCGCCGCCGAACCCTTCATTTTGCAACAGCTCCGGCCGGGTAATCGCAAACGGAGAAAGCGCCTCGATCTGCTGAACGCGAACCGTACCACCGGCGAGAATCTGCACGTCGTGGAGAAACTGCATGATGCCATTGCTCTGATCCGCAGGGGAAGTTCTCGCACCCGAAGTAACCCGCCCCAAAACGGTCAACTCGACGAGGTCGCCGACGCGCAACTCGTCGATGGACCGGCCGCTGGGAACATGGGCCTCGACAGTGACCGTGCAGCCCACGGACGTGTTCGGATTCAAGTAAACACCGGTTGCGGAAGGCGTAGTCGAGTCGTACCGCCGCCCGACTACTCGCCCGTTGGAATTACCCTGAAAATTTAGCGTCCACTGAAGGTCGCTGGCTTCGATGCCGTTGTCGCCGGTGGCGTCCACGTCCCATGGGCGGGTCTGGGTCGCGGGGTCGCCGTCGTTCCCTTCGGGCGCGTCCCCGAAGGCGTTGCTGAAGATCCAGTCATCGTCGCCGAAGACGGCTGCGATCTTGGCAATATCCTCTTCGTCGCAGACGCCATCGCGATTGGCATCGCCCGGAATAAACGGAACGGCCAGCGAGTTGACCCTGCCCGCCTGAATGGGATAGGTGTTGGCCGCGGAGAAGTTGTAATTAGTCCCCACGCCGTCGTTGAGCCAGCGTGGTACGTTGGTCTCGTATGGTTGAATGGCATCGAGATTCCCATTGGGGGCGTTGCTATAGAAGATCTGTGGACCCGTGGACGTGAAGTTGGCGACCGTCTCGCCGCGAATCCACTGATCGGTGGCCGTGTCCTGCCAGTTGTTTCCGTTGGGCAGATCGCCCACGGCGCCGGGGGCCGGAAGCCAGCCCGGCCCCTTGGTTCGATAATCAACACGGGTCAGGGCATCTGGATTGAATCCCTGCGGATCGTCCAGGGTGTGGACGCGCCGCTCGGGAAGCCCGCCGTGATTGCTGCCATAATCCACGCGACGCTTGTCCAGATCGTATTCCCAGCCGCGCTCGTGCTCGTAGCTGACCTCGTCCACGACCTCGAGATCGTCGTCGATCGCCAATGTCAAAAAGCCCAGCATGTCGTGAGTCGGGCCGTTAATGCCGTTGTGTTGCCCCCTGTCGAGGCTGCCGTCGCCCCACTGATCCTTGGCAACGCCATCCTGCGGATCGATCGCTGGACGAATCAACTCAAAATCGGGAAAAATGTGCTTTCCCCAGCGCAGGCCGCCGGGATTCAATGGATCGGCTTCGGTACGTCCGGGGCGATTGCGAATCAGGAAGATCGAATTGGAACCGTCGTTCTGAAGTCTGCCTGGTTCATCGAGTCCTCCGTTCCAATGATCAAACCACGGTCCTATGAAATGCGTGTCCTCAAGCACCGACGGATAGTTGTCGATCGTTGCAATGGCAATCACCAGCAATCCGTTCGGCCCCAGAGTAAGACCGTCCAGGCTGAAGAACTCGTCAGTCTCCGGCCGGGGAATCGGAAGCGGCGGAATAGAGTTCAGCGTGTAGAACTTTTGTTCTGTTCCGTTGACAAAGGCAATGGCGTAGCCGTCCAGCGATCGACCGGGCGTGCCCTGTAACTCAATAAATTCCGTGAAATCGTCTAGGCTGCCCGGCGGGTTTATGAGTACCTGGCTGATGTACACCGTGGCGCTTGTTTGACTGGCCGCGATGAAAACCGCAAGACAGACGACGTACCACGAGCCGAATCCTCTACAGACTCCTGTTTTCAATGCTCTTTCCCCTCGTTTCGAATTTCATTCTGCGCCATCGTCGACAACGAATCACAACCTGCCCGGGGCCCGGCATTCATGCCGGTTGGCCTGGCCCTCGTTGGCCCGCTCTCGCGCGATTAATGCACAAACCATGGCGTCCGCGATCGACGACCGATCGAAATTACGCCGTCAAATACCTGTTTTGAGTTCAGATCCTTCTGGACCGGTGGATTCTTGCGCGTATCCAGGGCGAACTCCCCGTCGCGATCCATGTCTTTGAAAACGCCGACATGGGCGTCGGCAAAGAGCGCGTTGGCGGCAATTTTGTTATGAACTTTGTCGCGCCGGATCCACGAACCAAAGCCGTGTGCGGGCCCGACGTCGGAGAAACTCTGGACTCCAAACGGACCTCCATAGGGTCCGTCGGTCATGGTCTTTACGCACCGCTCGTTGAGCAGCGGCTCATCCGTATCCGTTCGGCCGTCACCCAGAATCGGAACCGTCGCCGGCGGAACGCGCATCATGGTTCCTGTGCGCAGCGGCCCCACATTTACGTCGACGCGTTTCCAGTTTGCGGGATTCTTTGACTGTCCGGCACGTCCTGGGTCGTACTGTGTACGAGCCATGTACCAGGTCTGCGTGTAATTCGAATTGAACCCGCGCTCAATCAGATCGAGCGTTTCTTCGATTGTGTAAGAATCCTCGCCGGCACCGCCGGGGCGGAGCTTCTGGTTGTATTGGGCAACGTTCGCCGGGCAGAGCCGTTGCCCCGGTTTGGCAAATTCAAAACGAACCAGGTCGGCCACCCAGCCGACTTTGTCCACCGGACCATCACGGCCATTGGAAACTTCGGGATCGAATGATCCGCTACACATGTAGTCACGATTTTCGTTCGCATAGAGATAGAATCCCTTGCCGAAATCGCTCAGGTATGAGGCGCAAACCACCTGCCGGGCCTGCTCACGTGCCTTGGAGAGCGAGGGCAGCAGAATGGAGAGCAACAGAGTGATTATGCTGATCGAGACCAGCAACTCGATGAGCGTAAAACCGGGCCCCATGGCGGCGCTGCCATGGCGCGCGGCTGCCGGGCGAGGCTCCTTCGCGCGGCTGGCCATGCATGAGTCCTGGATTTTCAATACTGATCGGCCTGAGTGTCCGTCCGTGTGACGCTTCGTATGGGATTTCATTGCGCTCCGGGCTTTCTGATGCGGCAATGCCGCTACGAACCCGCCCGCGGCGGGTGGTGTGCAACGCTTTGCGCGGCCCGCCAACAAGCCGCGCCAGGCGGAAAGGTATCCGCCGATGTTTAGGAGATGATGAGTGGTTTGTTCAGAAAGCGCTTGGATTTGAACAGGGCTTGGTTAGGCTGGGGAGGGGTACGTAAGAGCCGTGGCAAATCTCACCGACTTCGAAACCAACCGATGAGTTACTGTGGAATCGCTACCAAGAAGGCGGGATGCAAACGCTCGAGCAATCGGGACATTCGCTCAATTCTGGAGTAAATTCTTGACTCGGCCTCGACCTTCACTCAACCCGGCCGTTGAGAGGATCCTCAAACGCAACGAAAGACATTTGGAGCGCCGAGATGTCGGGCGCCACAGCAAGCCCGGCGATTTCTACGAGAGCCTGCCGTAGGGTCAGTTTATACCGTGCGTCCTTCATGGAACTCTGAGCAGCCCGTTTCAACGGGATTTCTTTTTAACCGAGCATCTTGGTACTTGCACAATTGTATCGATAGAGCACTCATTATCCAGGCATTTGAACATCGACGACGGGGACGACTTCGGGGACGATGCATCTGCTGGTGCGACTCGGTCCGCTTTCGTCGGAAGTTACAATGGTGTTCTTGCCACGGTACTTGGCCGCGTAAAGGGCGTGGTCGGCACGGGCCACAAGTTCCAGGCCGTCCGAACATGCATCATCCGGAACAGACGCGATGCCAGCACTGATAGACAGACGGTGCTCCTGCTGGAGGCAGGATGAATACTGACCGAAGAGTTTGACAACCCGACCGGCTATGATCGACGCTTGCTCCGCCGACGTCTCGGGAAGAAGCAATAGAAACTCGTCGCCGCCGTAACGAATGGCATGGTCCGTTGGGCGAATCGACCCGCGAAGCAGCGCCCCGACGAATCGCAACAGGGCGTCACCGGCCTGGTGTCCGTGAAGGTCGTTGTACGATTTGAAATTATCCAGGTCCAGCATGACCGCGGCAAGCGGCGTTCCCCCCGTTCGATGCGCTGCGAACACCGTTGGAAGCATTTCGTCGAGGTATCCGCGGTTTCGAAGCTTGGTGAGCGGATCGGTCGTGGCCTGATCGCGAATTCGCCGCAATTGACGATCGAACCCGGCCTCTCGGTCGCGGAACTCGCGGATGGTTTCCTCCTTGGCTTTTCGAGCTCGGGCGTCGGTCTCGGCAAGCGTGCTGACAAAATCTCGAAGAATCTGGGCGAGGCGAGCCGTTTCCATCATCCGGCCACCGGATATGACCGGCGCCTCGGCCCCTTCGGCAATCGGCGCAACCGATCCAAAGCTCCGCAGCGGATCGGCGACGTGCCGCTCGAACCAGTGTCGCAATGCGAAAAACGCCCCCACCGCCACCGCGCCGACGAATGCTCCAAAAAAAACGAGCAGTGCGACGAGGCC
>JBGTDB010000176.1:0-6544 GCA_041748515.1 Phycisphaerae bacterium | reverse complement strand
TGCCGCTCAGGTAGCCGTAATTGTTGGTGGGCAGTGTCGCGTAGATATTGCTGCCGGGGGCTGTCAGGTCGATCTGGGTTCCATAGTTGCTGATGAAGAAATTGGGCGCGCCATTGGCATATGCCCGTTGATCGAGGGCGTTGGTACCGCCGACGGCAACGGTGTTTCGCATTCGTGCGGGGTAGGCGATTGTGGTAACCGAGCCGCCCATTGCGTTGTTTCCCGTGGCGGCAAAGATCAACACGCCGACTTCCGTCGCATAGTTAATGGCGGTTTGCAGGAGCGTCTGATCAGATGTACCCAGATTATAGTATTGAAGACTGATGTTGGCGACGTCGGCGCCGTTGTCGGCGGCCCAAATGATTCCATTGGCCAGGGCGGAAACAGTGCCGCCGCATCCGTTCAGCACACGGACGGGCATGATCTTTCCGCCCCAGTTAACCCCCGCGACGCCAATGCTGTTGTGACCGCCGGCGAGGGCGATTCCGGCGACGTGCGTGCCGTGCGAGCATCCATCCGTCGTCAAGTTGGGCGTAACGATGGGATTGTCTGTGTTTCGACCGGGAACCATGCGATCGCCGAAATCGACGTGCGGAGTAACGCCGCTGTCGATGATGGCAACGATAATATCTCCGCCGATTCCGGTGTGGATCTCCCAAGCACCGCCGGCGTCGATGTCTGCACCGGCCGCACCGACCACACCGTTGACGGATTGTCCGACGTTGCGCAACGACCACTGGACCGAGAAGGAAGGGTCGTTGGGAATGAATCCGGCGACGCCGCCGATGGTGTCCACGCCGGCGAGTTCGACATCCTCGTCCAGTTCGGCAAAGGCCGCGGCCATGAAGGGCGTGTCGGTCCCTTCGGGAACTTCGACTATATAAACCCTGTCAAGGCCATGTTTGGCGGCCAGTTCCGGGTGGGCGAATTCCTCGAAGTAAAGAGGGCGGACGCGGTCGACATTCCATCGGCGGGCCTCGTTTTGTGTCCGGGCGCGAAGTGTGGGCAGGGCGTCGAAATCGGTCCTGGCGATCCGGCCAGCCGGTCCCGGCTTGAAGGCATTTCTTCCGCGTGTGCGGGCTTGTTCGGCTTCTGCGTGTGCCGGCTTGTTTAATCGGACCAGAATCTGGTTCGAAGCGACGGGGACAGGCTCAGCCTGCCGGCCGTTATCCAGGGGCCGGCCCGCCTGGGCAAGTCCGGGCGCAATCAGGCCGCAAGCACAGACCCAAACCGCGACCAGGGCTGCTTTCGGGCTAGCCTGCAAATGTACGTCCCCCCAAGAAAGACCTCGTTAATGGCTCTAATCCGACTGGAGTAGTCCCTCCATCATAGGACGCGGTGAACGGGCGTTCAACCGGTTTGCGGCTGACGATGGTCCGATCCGACGAATTCGTACTAAAGGTTCAGTCCAATAATTCCCTGCGATTCGGGGGTCCATCAAGCAAGTCTACGATTGCCCAAAACCATATCGGGGTGTTTGGATTCTGAGCCATATGGGGCAACTATGAATTCGGGCGTTCCGAATGCGGAATGCAATTCGACGCCATGATCTATGCCGCGCCGACCTGTACCAGCGGCCGGGAGACTTTGATCTGGGTGAACACGTCGTCGTACTGGCGGTCGAGGTATTCGTCCTCGGGACCGCCGTGCAGGTGGGCCCAGGGAAAGACTTCGTGACGCGAGCGCTCACGCTGGGCGTACCAGGCAGGGTCCTTGCCAACGGTGTCGAAGGCGTCGTTCCATATATGCGGTTTGAAGCACTCGTCCCAGCCGTCGAAGCGTGCGCCCGACCGATAAGCACACTCGATCACGTCGGCCAGCCGTCTGTCGCCGCGGGCGAATACGGCCTCGAGAATCGAACGCTCGACGTTGTGGGTCTTAAGTTTGACCGGCCCGCGCGACTTTTTCTTTTTGGAGGACTTCGAACCACGATGATCCGCGCGGGCTGAAGTCCGCGACTCGCCATAGAGTAGTGAGGCCATGCGGCGGCGGGCTTCATGGAAATATTCGGCAGGGGGCTGCGCCGCCCACTGGAGGGGCGTGTAAGGCTTGGGCACGAGCCAGCCGACCGAGGCGTTGACGTTGGCGGGCCCCTTGCCCAGCTCGCGTCGGGCGTCGCTGACCTTGCGGCTCAGGTGAACGATGCCGTCGATGTCCTCCGGTCGTTCGCCCGGGAATCCGCACATGAAATAGAGCTTGATGGTCCTCCAACCGGCCTTGTAGGCCTGTTTGACCCCGTCTAGCAAATTGCCATCCGTGACGTGCTTGCGGATTGCGGCTCGCATGTCGTCGTTGGCCGCCTCGACGGCCATGGTCAGTCCGCTCTTGCGCACCGAGTTGACCATCCAGGGAATGTTCTGGAGCATCTTGTCCACGCGGAGCGACGGTACGGAGATGTTCACCCGGCGCGAGGCGAAGCGATCATTGACCCGCTCGGCCAGCTCGCGGAGGTCGGGATAATCGGCCGTCGAAAGCGAAAGCAGGCCGAATTCGTCGATGCCCGTGGCCGCATACATTTCCTCGGCCATTTCCAGAATTCGATTGACGCTTCGCAGGCGCAGCGGACGCTTGGTGTAGCCCGCGTGACAGAATCGGCACCGCTGAGGACAACCGCGCATAATCTCAATGGCGAAGCGGTCGTGAACTACTTCGACATAGGGAACGATCGGACGGAGCGGAAACGGGGCCCCGTCGAAATCGTGTGTCTGGCACCGCTCGATGGTTCGAGGCAGTGACGGGTCGTCCGGCTCGATCGAATTTATCGTGCCGTCGGATCGATAGGCCACATTGTAATGAGCGGGGGCGTAGATCCACGGAAAACGCCGGGCCAGGTGCAGGATCATGTCGCGACGTCGCATCCCGCCCGCTTTCAATTCCTTGTAGGCCTCGAGAATCGCGGCCATGGACTCCTCGCCGTCGCCGAGTACCACGAGGTCGAGAAACGGAGCGACCGGCTCGGGATTGTCGGCCTGAGGGCCACCGGCAATGACCAAGGGGTGCGAATCGTCTCGATCGGCCGATCGGAGTGGAATGCCGGCGAGGTCGAGGACTTGCAGCACCGAGGTGAAGGCCATTTCGTATTGAAGCGACACGGCCAGAATGTCCGCGGATCGAACCGGTTGGCGCGTATCCCAAGTGAAGAGTTCAATCTTCTTTCGGCGCATGACGGCTTCGGCGTCGGTCCACGGGCAGAAGACGCGTTCGGCACAGCATCGGGGAGTGTGATTGACGAGCCAGTAAAGGATCTGGCAACCGAGGTGACTCATGCCGATCGTGTAGGTGTCGGGGAACGCGATGGCCACGCGAACATCGGCGCGCTGCCAGTCTCCGGTCGAAGCGAGCTGATTCAACTCGCCGCCGATGTACTGGCCCGGCTGGTTTACAAACGGCAGAAGCTCGTTGCTGATACGGCTGGCAAGTGTCATAAATCGGCGCTCATTTCCAAATACACTGCAATTCACTTGTGAATTCCGCTACACATCTGGCGAATCTATGCGATTTTGTCCGAAATTCAATATGCAAGCCGAATTAAGCGCGTTAGAATGCGGCCGCAAATGGCGGATCTGTCACGATCTTGGTCCGAATCGCAGATGAGTGTTGCGTTGGGATCGGGCGCTGAATTGGATTTGAGTTCTGATATGCGAAGGGTCGCGCATACATCGCGCAGTCTTTCCACTGGCGCACGGCGGTCGCGTTCGCGGAAGGCGTTCACACTACTCGAGCTTCTGGTCGTCATTTCGACCATTGGGTTGCTGATTGGGCTCTTGCTTCCTTCGCTGAAGCGTTCGATGGAACTGGCCAAGGCCACTACTTGTAAGTCAAATCTTCGCCAGCTTGGTACTTCCCTATATTTATATCGGCTTGAAAATGACGGCTGGCTGCCGCAGTCGCCGGTTGCCGACGTTCCGGCCAACACCGGTCGCCGGGGCCAACCTCTTCGCGAGCCCTGGTTTGGACAATTGTTCCCGACTTACCTGACCGATCCGTTGGCGCTGCGATGCCCGAAAGATCCGTTTGGCTTCCGGGTGAATTCAGTGAATAATCGGTATCGCGATCCGTCGGTGGCTGACTTTTCCAGCTATGGAATGAACAATTTCATTCTAACCGCCGGTGAGGCTCTTCAACTCAACCCGGACCGCCGACCACCCAAGAGGCCCCACGACACCATTTTAGCGGCCGATATTGGTCCTGATCGAGAGTTTCGCGCCGCGCCGTCGAGGGCTCGTGCTACCGAATCAGATACGGCGATCGTTGGACCGGAACGGAACAGCAGCCTGCTTTTGTGGAGCGACGGCTTTGATCCGTTTGCCCGTTCTCGTCGCGATTCCTGGGTCACCACGCGACACGGGCACGGCATCCACATGGTGACCCTGACGAATGACGTTCGCGACGTCCGCACGACCAACGTGCTCGATCGTCCGGTCCAGACTCGCTACGACAATTGCGCTTCCGGCGGCTGCACGTTCTGCCTTGAGCTAGAGCTTCCACACTATTCATTTGCCCGTGACCGGTTGTTCTGGTGGACCGGCCCGCTTCCGCCCCTCCAATAAATGGTTCCCGTTGACGGTCGAAGATCTACGGCGGAGCATTCAGGCCGCCGGAAAGTTCGCATTGTCCGACGCCGGCTTCCGCCGAAAGCGGCGCTATTCAGCCTGCTGATAGCGGCATCGGCCGCTGCGGTGGCCTTCATGGCTTGGCGCGTTTGGCGGCAGGAAACGCCTGTCGTTTCCGGCGGACGGACCCTCTCCGACGTTTTGCTCAACTATCGATGCGGCCGCGGAGATTCCTTTCGGGATAAGGGGCGGGTTGAGCCTATTCCTTGTTTGATCTGCGGAAGGCCGGCCCATCCGGTTGCGGTCTATTCGTGCTCTCAGCATGGCGACTTCGAAGTGCTTGTTCAGTTTGACACAGATTCCCTTGGCGAGGCATACGTCGCCAAGCTGCGGGTCTGGCCTTCGGGCGAGTGGCATGATGCGGAGTCTGGGGCGGCATGCCCGAGATGCGGCGAACTGATGACTCGAAAACCAACGGAGAGCCTGGATTTCAACAGGCTGCGCCGTCGCGAAGGGGAGGGCACCCCGAGGCGGCCGGTGCCGCCGGACGCTTCTCGAATAGACCCCCCAGTCATTGAGCCCCGGCCGGGGCCCTGACCCCTGTCCGAGCTAGCGAAAAACTTGGGGTAAAGAAAAGTCGGCGATGAAGACCTGGGCTTCCTCGATGCCGCCGCGCTTGCTGGTCCACATCAGCCGCTTGCCGTCCGGACTGAAAACCGGAAGTCCGTCGAAGTTCTCATCCGTCGTAATTCGAGCCACTACGTTTCCGTCGATTGACATCATGTACAGGTCGTAATTGATCTTCTCCCCTTTCGCATAGGCCGCATGATCGGCCCGGGTGAAAATGAAGCTTTTTCCATTTGGGTGCCAGTACGGAGCCCAGTTGAACACGTCGTTGTCGGTGATGGCCCGATCGTCCGTGCCGTCGGCATTGATCATTCGGATCTGGAGATTCATCTTTCCGTCGTTTCGGCGGTCGCCGCGATACAGGATCGATTTTCCATCGGGCGAGAAAAACGGTCCGCCGTCGTAGCCCTCGCCGTGGGTCAGGCGGCGCTGGCCGGTGCCGTCGGCGTTCATGACATACAATTCGAGATCGCCGTCGCGGTGTGAAGTGAACACGATTTTCTTGCCGTTGGGCGAATAAGAACCCTCAGCGTCGTAGCCTGGCGCTTCGGTCAGTTGGGTTAAGCGGCTGCCATCGGGAAGTGCCTCAAAGATGTCCATGTGCTCATTGAAGTCCCATGAATAGCCGCTTTCCCTCTTTTCCGGTTTCGGTTTTCCAAGGTTGGGATCCAGATGGCTGGAGGCAAAGATGATCTTGTTTCCCGACGGATGAAAATAGGCGCACGTGCAGGCGCCACGGCCAGTGCTGACCAACCTGGGCTTGCGCTCAGCCAGGTCCATGACATAAATCTGGTAGTCGTGGTCGCCCATGCCCGGCCGATCGGGTACGGCCTGAAAAATGATCGATCGGCCGTCCGGCGAGAAATAGGCCTCCCCGGCCTTGGCAAAACCCATCGAGGCGTAGGTAACCTGCGTAATGTTCGAAAGGAGTATTTCTTCTTCGCTCGGATCGGCGCTTGCCGATTGAACGGCAACCGAAGTCGAAAGGCCAATCAGAATTGCGGGAAAGCACGCCCAATGCCGGCTTGTGCGATTGATTAGTCTGGATTGCATTCTTGGTTCTCTCTGAAGCCTGGAATTCTTACACTCGCAAATTTCCGGAGTCGCCGGCCGCTTCACCGGTCGAGGAGTTCAAAGGCGGCCTAGCAATCGGCGTGCCGCACTCGGGGCACGCATCCGTCGCCAGCCGGCATAGAGGATAACCGCATTTCGGGCATTGGTCTTCCTCGATCTCGATCAGGAACTTCAGGCCGCAATCGCCGCATCGGGTCCGGCCCACCCCAAGCTCCTGAGCCAGCCGGCAGCGAGGGCAGGTCAGTGACAGAGTCAACGCCGTCGTTCGCTGCGACTCATGCGTTCGGATG
>JBGTDB010000175.1:0-3970 GCA_041748515.1 Phycisphaerae bacterium | reverse complement strand
TGGGTGATTCGGGTCAGACCGCAGTGCTCGCTCCAACTCAATGGCCGCTTCGGTGTACCTCCGATCGGCGAGCAGAATCTTCGCCTTTCCGATCTGCTCGCGGGCCCGTTCGGAGAGCTCGGGAATCTCGGGATTTCTCGTGGGGGCAATGACTTCCGGTTGAATTAGGTCGAGAGTGAGAAGTTCCTTTGAGAGTTTGGCCTCTGCGCGAGTGGGTTCCTGCGGGGCGACCCGGCTCACTGAAGGTCCGGGTGATTCGCAGCCGGCGGCTACAATCGCCCCGAGCGCGAGGCAACAGAAAACAAATGGCGTTCTGTTCAGGATGTGAAGGGAAGTCATTGAAGAACCTCTGCACGAATAAGCGGCTGCGAAGTTTCACTCTCGCGGCGGACTGTGAAAGCGATTCCGCAGCCGCCGGTTGGGGACTTACTTGAACAATCGCCGCTTGCGGCTGCTCGTCGTCGCCTTGCCCTTGGCTTTTGGCTTCGCCGCAGGCCGGGAATTTCGCCCGAGTGATTGTAGGACAAGGCAGGTCTCTTTTGCATCGGCGGCGCTGACGTGACGCTCCAGAAACGCTTGTACCTCCGCCCGGCTCGCCGACGGATGAATGAGTTCGGAGGCACGCAGCGCTTCGAGCACCTTGTCGCTGACCGGTATGGCATGCCCGCCAAGGCTCCACAAAACAACCGAGGCGGCCACGTATTCATCCACGCCTTCCAGCGAGTCCAGGTATTGGCGGGCTTCGCGACGGCCCAGTGTCAACAAGCGGCTGAGGCTGACCACGTTTTCGCGAACGTATACCGCCCGAAGCGCCAAGAGAAGCTGCTCACAGCGCTCCCGGCCGATCGTCGGTCCGACGGCTCTTTGCACCTCATCGGTGTTGGACACGCGAAGCTCGTTCCAATCGAGAACCGAAACGAAGGCGCGGTCCAGCGCTTTGCCGGCGGCCGCGTCGCCCACGTCGTATCCCAGAATGGCGATTGCCAACCTGCGAACCGGGTCATCCGGTTCCGGAATGGCCGGTGATCCGACAGATTGCCTGAGTTTTGTGTACGCCTTCTTGAACGCCGAGGCGTATCGCGTCCCCTCTTTCATTCGTCGTCTCCAAGAGGGGCATCGTCGATGTCGTCGGCCCGGCCCGCGACAGGCGAATCCACGGCGGGAAGAACGTCCGCACTTTCGATTTCGTCCTCGCCTTCCGGGCGATTACGCCGATTTTCGGCAATAAGGCGCATGGTCTCGCGGGCCAGCTTGGCCGCTTCGTCCATCTCGAAACGCAGCTCCGGACACTGGCGAACGGTCAACTCCTGAGCCACCATCCGTTGCAGATAGCCGCTCGCGTGGCGAATCGCCCGAAGCGTGCGGCGCTCAATCGTCTCGTCGCCCTGCACCATCAGGTACACGGTCGCTATCGTCAGATCGCCCGTCAGTTTCACCCGACTGACCGTGGTCAACGGCGCAACTCGTGGATCACTCAGCTTGTGCTCAATGGCATCGCTGATAATTCGTTGGATGAGGCTGGTGATTCGTTCTTTGCGGTACGGCTTCATAATTCTCTGGGCAAAGCAGTTGTCAAGTGCAAGAGCCCTGTCCTGACCCATCGGTCTTTGGTCTTCACCATTCGCGGCCAAACGGCATACTTGTGTTTAAATTGCGGCCGGTCACGGCCGCGTCAGAATATATCACGTTCATAATCAAGGAGTGTCAGGCCGGCGGTCCGGCGAATGACATCCACAATTCTGTCGAGCTGCGAATGCAGCCCGCTCGACCCGCGCCCGATCATCGCGACGCCCAGCCGGCTGCGCTTCGGCGAATCGCCGTAGGCCAGTTCGTCGACGGACACGTTGAATTCATTACGCAGCCTCTGTTTGAATCCTTGCAGCACGCGCCGTTTGTCCTTCAGCGACCGTGCGTCGAATATCGCCACTTCGACGGTTAGAACTCCTACCATTCGGTTCTTAAGGCCCAAACAATCCGCGTCAATCGTTGGGGCGCTATTCAAACAGTCTACGGTTGGGCCAGCCGCAGCACGCGGGTAGCGAACTCACCGTCCTGAATCCCAATCTTGAAAAGGCGAATCTGTCCGTCCGGCGTCGCATAAGGAATTTGGCCGATGCGGACCAGCGCCTGAATCAATGCTGATTGATCCTCCTTTTTCACGCCGTAATAATTCAATTCCCCGCGGACGTGATTCTCATCAAAGTTGTATGCTCGTTCCTCGGGGATGTACCCGCTTAGCAGCCGGTCCACCGAAAACGCACCGCCATCGCCCTGGGCCAACCGCGGAAGAAAGAGAGCCCGAACACCCGGCGACCTAGACTGCCGTACGGTGACCCCGCGATACTGCCGAACGATATAGAACTGATCGACCGTCTGATCGATAAATACGTCGGTTGCTTCGTCCGGGAGGAAGAACTGATTGACCAGTAGCGTTCGGTTGGATTGCGTCGCCCGCTCAACCGAACGGCGGAATCGCACGTAATCTTCGAATCCGCTCAGCGACGAATCACTGAGCTGGGGATCATTCCAGGCGAAAACCACCTCCACAACATACGATCCGTCGGCAAGGTTGTACGGGGGGCGGTTTGCTTCGAGTCGAAGAACGCCGGGGGCCTGATGAATGCGGCCTGACAACGGCGCCTTTGATTCCTCCAGGCAGAACACGGTCGCTCCCGGCGGGGTAGATGCCACATACACGCCGGCTGTCGCGTCCACCGTGAGAAGTCCCTGTGAATTCATGTCGCGAAACGCGGCCGGGGAGGCGGTTGTCGTTGGCGCCATCGCGGGATCAACATTCTCGATCGAGGCTGTCGGCATTCCTCCGGCGAACCTTTCGGCTCGTGCGTCGGGGTCGAGCATTGGCAGAACGAATCGGCGGCTTAGGACCACGACGACGACGATCAATGCTGCAAAATAAATCAGCTTCAAAATGACCGGAAACGGATTGAATCCAGCCTTTTCCACGGCGCGGGGTTTTCGTTTTCGCGAGAAGAACCAGCGGCGTTTGCGAACCGTCGGGTCCGGCGGGGGGGGGAGATCCTGGGCAAGAACACTCAGATCAAGGACCGGCGCCTGCACGGAGCGGCCGCAATAGGCACAACGCACAACGCTCCCGGCGTCATCGTCCTTCGCTCGAACGGTGTGACCGCATTCGGCTTTGAATTCGATCATGGCCCTGCGACCACGGGCATCGCCCGTTTCAAGTTTGCGGCCAACGCCCGCCAAACGGCGGCCCCGCCTACGGGCATCGACGCGAGAGCGTCCGGCGTTCGAGACACCCTGGAAAGCAGCCTATCACCAATTCGCCCAGTCACTCAATCATCCGATCGCATCTACAGGCTGCGCGCGATCTTGATGACTTCATACGTTTCGATCCGATCGCCTTCGTGAATGTCGTCAAAGCCTTCAAGGCGAATGCCGCACTCCATGCCGTTGCGCACCTCGCGAACGTCGTCCTTCAAGTGCCTCAAGGAAGCGAATTTCGCCCGTTCGCGGACGATCACACCGTCTCGCACAACTCTGGCGAAGTGGCTCCGATCGACCGTGCCTTGTGAGACGTATGAACCGGCGACGACTCCGATCTTTCCAACTCGGAAGACCTGCCGAACTTCTGCAACCGCGCGTGATTCGATGCGCTCCTCTGGCACCAACATGCCCGAAAGCGCCTTGCGAATGTCGTCCACGACATCATATATCACCCGGTACGAGCGCACGTCCACGCCGTGCTGTTCAGCGAGGCGACGCGCGCCCGAAGAGGAGTCCACGCGGAAGGCGATAATGATCGATTCCGACGTCGAGGCCAGAAGAATGTCGCTGTCATTAACCGGGCCCACGGCCGCATGGCGGATGCCCAGCCGAACTTCGTCCGAGGGAATCTCGTTTAGTGAATGTTTCAGCGCCGCCAGGCTTCCGTCCACGTCAGCCTTGATGATAACGGTCAGCTCGGGAACTTCTTCCGTGCTGCGATGCA
>JBGTDB010000174.1:0-3132 GCA_041748515.1 Phycisphaerae bacterium | reverse complement strand
CGAATTTCGATCGCAACCGATGCTCGCCCGGATCACGACGGAAGAAGCGTTTGTCACCGAAGCAATGCGGCAATCGGCGGCGTAATCGCGCCGGCCTTTGTCGAACCGACTTGCGTTGCGCCGGGATGTGTAGCACCGGATTACGCAGCGCCCGCCTGTGTGGCACCGGCGTCTTGCCGGTGAAGTTTTAAGATCGGATTCAATCATTAACGAAAGGAACTCGACATGCCTTTGACTGCCAATCGTGAGGTGGATCATTACGTCGATCAGGTGCTTCGAACGTTTCAGATCGCCGAGCAGGTGCACATTTTCAAGGGCGCGTTCGTCGGGCTCACTGCGGCCGGGTACGCGCGGCCGCTGGTCGCCGGGGATGCGTTCGTCGGCATCGCCTTCGAGGAAATGGACAATTCGGACGGGGCCGACGGTGCCCTGGCGGTCCGGGTGTATACGTTGGGCGACTTCGGCTTCACGCTCACCGGGGCGACGGCGGCGCACATCGGCCGGCCGGTCTTCGCCAGTGCCGACAACGTGCTGACGTTCACCGGAGCGGGCAATTCCTACGTCGGCATCGTACAGGACGTTGTTGCGGCCAACGAAGTCATCGTCCGCCTGGACACCCAGCGCGGCAAGGTGAAAACGATCACGCACGCTGTGGAGAATCTCAGCGCCGGGGCGGACATCGCAGCGCGGGCCGTTCATTCGTTCGACGGGGACGGCTGGCTCGTGTCGGCGCGGGTGGTCAACCAGACGACTGCGGCCGCGGGCATCGACGACAGCAACACCTGCGTCGTCGCCCTGGCCACGGACGCCGGCGCGGTCGTGACTGCGACGTTCAATTCGACCAATGCCTTTCCCGCGGCCAATTCGGAAAAGGACCTTGGCGCGCTGGGCAACGTTCACGTCGCGCCGGGCCAAGTGATGACGCTCGCGGTAACCAACGGCACAACGGCCGATCCGGGACCGTTCCTTGTCGAAGTGGACTACGTGTAGCAGGGGTGCGTGGGAGGCGCTGCGAAAGGGGACCGAGCCGCAACGGCGCGATCGCGACGAGATTTCGGACGACAAGACTGGGCAGATTCGCATTCGCATCGGCGAGCTGGCCGAGCGGGCGGCGACGCACAAGGATTTTCTGGTCTCGCAGTTGCTCCTAAGCGGCGAGATCGCCGGGTTCCACAGTTACGACGGCGCGCCGTTCTTTAGCGACGCCCACGAGTCCGGCGCCTCCGGCACGCAGAGCAACAAGCTGAGCGCCGACGCCGTCGATCCGGACAATCCGACGACCGAGGAGTTCAAGTCGGCGCTGAAGGCGGCGATCGGTTCGATGTTGGCCTTCAAAGACGACGTGGGAGATCCGATGGCGATCTCCGCGAGCGGGTTGGCGTGCGTGGTGCCGACGACGATGTACCTGACGGCGCTCGAAGCCGTGAACGCCACGATCGTCAGCAACACGTCGAACGTGCTCTCGGGCGCGGCCCGGATCATCTCGTTCCCCTGGCTGACCGACGCGAGCAAGTGGTATCTGCTCAAGACCGACGGCGTGATCCGGCCGTTCATCTTCCAGGACCGCGAGCCGGTCGAGTTCACCGCCCTGACCGAGGAGAGCGACGAGGGCTTTCGCCGCGGCAAAACCATTTCGCCAAACAGGGGACGCACATGGCCATTGAGTTTGACGGATCGGGCAGCGAGTATCTCTCCGCGTCGTCTCTGATCGCAACGCCGCCCATCTCGGTTTCGGCCTGGTTCCGGGTCAGTTCGACCCTCAACCTGGCTCAGCGCGTGTTTGCCATGCATGGAAGCGGACCGCAAATGCACGAGTGCCGCCTGAATGCTTCCAGCTTCACCATTTCCGCGATCTCGCAGAATGTGAACTCGTCCACGGCCACCACCGCGAACACCTGGAATACCAATGCTTGGCATCACGGGCTCTGGACGCTGGGCGGCACACAGCGGACGGCGACCCTCGATGGTGGAACCACGGCGGTCAACACCGAAACAAGAGTGCCAAGTCTCGACACTACCGTCGTGGCCGGCCCGAGCCAGCCGCTCAGTGGAAGTGTTGCTGAACTGGCCGTCTGGAACGTGGATCTTCACGCCCTGACGGATTCGGCGAAGATCAAACGGGCCCTGGCCAAAGGGTTTACGCCGACAGCGGTTCACCCGGCGAACCTGATCGCGTGGATTCGCTTCATAAACGGGGACTTGCAGGACGTGATCGGTAACTTCACCTGGACGGTCCTTGGCGCGCCATCGTCGGCCGCGCATCCGCGCATCTGGAATCCGCGCGCAGGTCGTCTCGTTCACGTCCCGCGAGCACCGTCGCGCTTGGTCAGCCTGGGAAGCATCTACCGCCCGGCGGTCGGCCGCATCGTCCTGGCGGGATGAAACGGGCCCGATCATTCTCCCGACAATCCCCAGCAGGCTATGGAAGAACGTGTGGCACGGGCGTCTCGCCCATGTCTTCACTGCCGAGACGGCTGTTCCACACAGGGCCCGAGGATCTTTGCCACGGGCTGCTCGCCGGTTCAGGATCGACTCAGGGATTGATCGCGTTGTTGATGATCGTCGAAGAAATTCCGGTGACAAACGACGACAGGTTTCGACGGGCCTGATCGCCGACGAATTCCGGACATCCACACACCAACAGGCTCAGGCCGCTCAGGAGGATGCAGGCGAGAATCGTTGAGGGTTTGCGCGTCATGGCGATAACTCCTTTCACTGATGGGTTATCGGAAGATTGGACGCGGGGGTTAAGACCGCCGACTGGGGTCTGCAACCCACCGGCAACGAAAGGCAAAGGGTCTGGACAGGCACGCCGGCTTGTGCGAAAACCTCCCTGTTATGCAAACCGCCGAGTCATCTGAACGGCCCGCGGGCATTGTTCTTAATGAACACGAAGTGCGTGCGCTGGCCGTCCTGATCGAGAAGTCGCTCACCCAGGCCAGCGGCTATCCGATGACCTTGAATTCGATCACGCTGGGCGCAAATCAGAAACAGAATCGCGAACCGGTCGTCGAATACACCGAGGGCGAAGTGTCGGCCGCCCTGCGGACGCTTTCTCAAAAGGGTCTGATCGGGCAGTCGGCCGCATCGGCGGGGGCGAGAGCCGTTCGATTCGAGCACCGCGTCGTCGAG
>JBGTDB010000173.1:0-2464 GCA_041748515.1 Phycisphaerae bacterium | reverse complement strand
GTCTCTCGACAATATCAGCACCCAATTTGATTTTGGTAATCTTAGCTTCGCGGTAACCCAAGCCAGTGTCGAGTACCAGGAGTTCGGCGGCGTAAATAATTTCGCGGTCAATGGAGGATCGCCAATCGAGCTGCTAAGCCTCTCGAGTTTACCCGCCAACATCGCTCCTGGAATTACCGCATTGGTCGATGACGGGGTTATCATGCTTTCGGCGGCGGACGGATTTGGGATCTCCAATTTTATCATCGGCGGCCAGGAGTTGGGCATCGATAATATTACCGCGGTTCCCGAACCGTCCCTACTAGTCCTCGTAACAGTCGGCGGGCTTCTGGCCGTGCGCCGTAGTTGTGGCCGTCGGGCCGCATCCTGACCGGCTTCGTCATCGCAACCCCGCCCTGAATCACTCCACAGAATACGAATTAAGGCAATTCGCTTCCGGGCGGCTTTGCCGATAATTGGTTCAAGACATCGTTGCGAAAACGGCGACACAGGGAGTTACTCAATGTTCTGGAAGTCGATCGGATCAATTCTTCTGGCGGCGGCGCTGGCCGGCTGCAGTGCGTCGTCCGATTCAAGACTCTCCGAAACGTGGCAAAGCAAACCGGCCCCCAATTTTGCCCTCGAAGACTTGAACGGGAAAGACGTTAGGTTGAGTGATTTTCGCGGAAAGCCCGTGGTTCTGGCCTTCTTCGCCTATGGCTGACCGCCTTGCCGTGCGGAGGCTCCGCACTTATCCGAACTCGCCCGAAAGCATGGCTCCCAAGGGTTGGCGGTTCTTGCGGCCAATTCATGGGACGAAGATCGAGCTTTGCTTCGCCGTTTCGTCAAGAGCGGCGATTTTAAGTTCAGGGTCTTACTCGACGCCAGTGACGTGGCCGCCGAGTATGGCGTTGGACGGTCCGTACCCGCTGTTTTCTGGATTGACCGGCAGGGAAAGATAGTCGACGTGCAAACGTCCTACCGCGGCGAGAGGGCCTTGAGACAGAAAACCGAGCAACTGCTCCGCAGGGGTTAGCCGGAATCTGGCATGTCGCACGTAATCTCCAGGGGATTGCCGTCCGGGTCTTCGAAATAAATCGACCAAGATCCACCGTGGTCGATCGGCCCCTTGAAATCAACGTTGTTTGATCGCAGATGCTGCTGCGCGGCCGCGAAGTCTTGGTGGTTTGTTCGCCAGGCAACGCGCCGCCAGCGTATGGCCGGCTGTCGCGCGTCGTCGCTGTTGTTCGGCCCCTCGGACCTGGCCTGGAACAGGGCCAGACAACCATTCCCCGCTCCAATCAACACCGGCTCAGGATCCCACCCGCCGATTCTCCGCAGACCAAGAACCTGCCCATACCACCGCTCGGCGGTGTCAATATCCCGGACGAAGACTTCGACGTGATCGATTCCGTCAACTGCGAACGCCACTTGAAGCACCATCTTTGTATATTTCGGGTCAACTACTTCCGCCAGCCCAACTCTAGGCATGATTCTCAAGATTCTCAGCACAATGTGCAACAACTTCGACTCTCACAATCGCGCCCAAGAAGTTCCTGTGCGAAAGATTCGCGGCCAGCGCGCGACGGCCGTGTTACAAACCGACCGGAACCTGTGGTACCATCGCGTGTCCAAGGATATGGTCCGGGCCGATGCCCGCCGCACCGACTGGTTCTAATCGCTATCAAAGCACGAAGGGATATGACAATGATGGTCAGAATTGCTCCCGCCACGCTGGCCGGCCTGGTCATGCTCGGCCTGAATCCGCTCGCTGCGCGGTCGGCCGATGAACCCGCAACCACGCTGACTATTTACAGTTCGGCCGCACCGGGCGGCATTCCCGCGGAACTCTACGCCCCGGGCATGCAGGCGCAAATCTACGGCCCGCAATGGCGCCAGCAGATTCCCGGTTATGCCATGGTCAAACAGGAGCGGTCCATGCGGCTCGATCCCGGCCGCAGCACGATCCGCTTCACCGATGTGGCCGCGCAAATCGATCCGACCACGGTTCGGTTCGAGTCGCTGACCGACCCGGCCGAAACGCGCGTCATCGAGCAGAACTACGAATTCGACCTGGTCAGCACCGAGAAGCTCATGGAGCGATTCCTCGACAAACAAATCGTCGTCGAGCAGGCCCAGGGGGATTCGGTCGAGCGATTCGCCGGAAAACTGCTGAGCGCCGCCGGTGGCATCGTGCTCCAGGGCGACGATGGCGGGGTCAAGGTCATCAGCGGGTACTCCAACGTTCAATTCCCGGAATTGCCCGGCGGCCTTATCACCAAGCCGACGCTCGTGTGGTTAGTGGCCGCACAGAATCCCGGGGAGCACCGCACCCGCGTGACCTATGAAACCAAGGCCATGACCTGGTGGACCGATTACAACATCGTTTTCGCCGAGGGCGCGGACGCCAACAGCGGCCTGTTGGATATCGGTGCCTGGGTCAGCATCATCAACCAGTCTGGCGCAACCTATCCCGACGCCCGCC
>JBGTDB010000172.1:0-7649 GCA_041748515.1 Phycisphaerae bacterium | reverse complement strand
GTTGGGATCCAAGGGTTGGTCGGCCATCAGTCCATCCAGAGACTTAGCAGAAAGCGTCCTTAATGAGGCAAAGTCCGCCTGAGCCCCAATCTACAGGCGCGGCCTGCGCACCGCGTTTCAGTTGCGCAAGGTCGAGTCCACCCGAAAATTGCGCCCACGGCATGCAGGGATTGCGCCGTCTCAATCTTTGAGGTTTATCGGAGAATCGGCTTCAGGGGGGACAATCAAAGACCGGGCCCGGATTGCAGCATTTCCGGGATCAAGACCTCCTGAATCAGGGTCTCATCGCCGAGAATGGCGTCAAACTCGTGCTTCAGGCGACGTTTGATGCTTTCGAGTCCCGGCTCGTTAAGCTGCTGGGGCTCGGCGCTGCGGACGACATAGTTGACCCGATCGGTGATTCGGGCCTGGTTCGTCGTAACCAGCGTCTTCATTCGTTCATGGTCGGACTGCTTTACCAGTGCTGATACGCGGACTCGGAAGGTTAATAGCCGGCCGGTGACGGTGTTGCTCGGACGGCATTCCGATAACTCGACCTCGGCCGTGTTTAGCGACCCACGACCCGATCGGTCTGCGCCAAAGTCCGGGGGTGCGTCGGCGTCGGCGGCCTTAACCACTGTCGGCGATCCAGAGAGGAAGTACTTGGCAGCGGCAAAAATTGCCACTCCCTCAACGAGCATCAGCCCGGCCACGATGAGAATCGGCAGCTTGGAGCGCTTCTGAGGTGAGGGCGGCGGATTCTGCGCGTTCGAATCGGTCGTCATGGGGAGGATCCATTCAATTCTTCGGCCGGAAAGGATCCGGCATACTCGTCAACCCGCGCCTCCGTAACCACTATGTCCACGCGACGGTTGAGGGCTCGTCGGTCTTCCGTGTATGCGTGTCGGACAGAGGGCTCCGAATCTCCAGCGGCCATCGGGATCAGGCGGTTGGAGCGGACCCCGCCCGCCTCCAATTCGCGGATAACCGCCTTGGCCCTGGCGTAGGACAAATCCTGGATGTCGGCAAATGGCGATCCCGGCGGGAGGGGCTCGTTGGTCGCGTGCCCCCGGACGACGATCCTGGTGTTGTAACCCCTCAGCAATTCGGCCGTCTGGGCGATCAGTTCTCGGGCCTCGGGCTTCAGTTCGGCGCTGAACCGGTCGAAGGCCACCAGCCCTCCGACCACCACTTGCAACCCGTCGCGCAGATTGGTGACCCGGAACTTCTTGCCTTCGATACCTTCGACCTCGGTGTCGCCGCGATGTTCGGCGTGGGTCGGAATCTGAAGTTCGAGAAGCTTTTCGATCAGCGTGTTCTTGGTCTGAAGCTCGATCGGCATCTGGCCGATGGCCCCGTCAAACCCGCCGAACGCTTTCTGAAGGGATTCGACCGCCTGCTGAAACCGGTCTTTTTTGATCTCGCTCATCGAGACGAGGGCGATGAAAAAGACCAGCAGCAGCGACATCATGTCGCCGTAGGTCACCACCCATTCGGGAGCTCCACCCTGGGACTGTGCTTTCTTGGCCACGCGGAACTCTCCGGCTAGGCGGCTTGCTTCTCGCCGAACGCCTGACGCATCCGCACCGGCAAAAACGTCTTGAGCTTCTGATCAACCACGCGCGGGTTGTCGCCCGACTGAATGGCCATGACGCCTTTCACCACGATCATTTTCAGGAGGATTTCTTCCTTGCTGCGGCGACCCAGCTTTTCCGCCAAAGGCAGCGCAAAGACGTTGGCGATCAGCGCGCCATAAAGCGTAGTAAGAATGGCAATCGCCATGCTCGGCCCGATCGTCGCGGGGTCGTCCATGTTCTTGAGCATGATGACCAGACCGACGAGCGTTCCGATCATGCCGAACGCGGGAGCAAATCGGCCCAGGCCGTCGAAGAGCGCCTTGCCCTCGGCGTGGCGGGCCTCGATCGACTCAATGTCGCTGAGCATGATGGTTTCGATCAGGTCCGGGTCGGTGCCGTCCACGGCCATCTGAATCCCCTGTACAATGAAGGGGTCTTCGATCTTGCCGGTAACATTGTCCAGGGCCAGGATTCCATCGCGACGAGCGACTTCGGCGTACTTCACCAGTTCGGCGATCAGGTCGCGAGGGTCGCGGGCCTTGGAGAAAAAGCAATTCCTGGCGATCTTGGCCACGGCGAAAATATTTTGAACCGGAAAGCTGATGAGCGTGGCGCAGAGCGACCCGCCCGCCACCATAACCAGCGACGGATAGTCGATAAACGTCTGAAGGTTGGAGGCCATCAGGATCGCACTGAGGATCAGCGCGATTCCCGCCACAAGCCCGATAATTGTCCCCAGATCCATCGATTCCGATTCCTATGGTCCGACCAGAAAGCCCGCCCTACTGCGATATCGTCCTACGGTCGGGACGTCTGAACCGTTTGTGACCACGCGGTAGAGCTTATCATCCGAGCCGCGACCGTCAGAGAGCTGTTTCGTCCAGACAGCGCCCGCACTTCGGCAAGCACAGATGCAGGATTCGCCTTTGGGCATTCGCTACACCACTCGGAACGATCGCACTTGTCTGGCGAAGTCGATGGCCCGATCGACCACTACGTCCACGGTCTCCTTGACCATCATTGTGTCGCCGTTGATCAGAGTGATGATCGTGTCGGGCGTGGCTTCGATCATTTTGATCAACTCGGCGTTGACCACGACCACCCGCCCGTCGAACCGCGTCAGTGCGATCATTTCACGTTTCCATCGGCTGTTCGCCATTGGCCATTCGTCCGTTCTCTACCTTGCGACCAGCAGCAATTCCTGGAGCATTTCGCTGGCCGCCCGAACCACGCGGCTCGACGCGGAAATTCCGGTCGAGGCCGTGATCAAATTGATGAATTCCCGGGCGATCTCCACGTTGCTCTGCTCGAGCGCACCGGAAATCACTCCCCCGGCCGTCAGGGTCAGCGGCTCCGTGAGTGTCGGGCCGCCCGAATTCGGCCCGGCGACGTAGTTGTTCTCGCTCACCGCGACCAGACCCTCGTCGTTGATGAACGTCGCCAGAGCGATCTGCCCGAGCACCTGCTCCTGCTGATTCGAGTAGACCCCGGTCACGATGCCATCTGTGCCGATCGAGAAATTGGTCAATATGCCCGCGGGTGCTCCGTTCTGACTGTTCATGATGAGTTCCGACGACCCGTCAGGGCTGGAGAGTCCGTTCAATCGATTCAGGTCAAGCGAGAAAAGGATCGGTGTTCCGGCACCGGTGTCCGCCCGGTCGATGCGCAGCTCCGTCCCGGCGGCCGAGGCGAACTGGCCATTGGCGTCGAAGGTGATCGTCCCCGTGCCCAGCAGCGGCGTCGAATCGGTGTCGCCGAGCGATTCCGCATAGAAGCGCCAGGTAATACCGGCATCGCTCTTGGTTTCGACAAAGGCCCGAAGCCGAACGTCCACCGGATTGCCCAGCGAATCGAAAACCGAGAACGTCGTGGTAACGCCCCCGCCGACGGCCGGGCTCGTCGCGACGAAAGAAAACGGCGACGTCGCCAGGCCGGTCCGATTGACGATGGACGACTCGTTCAGGCTGACCGCGTTGATCAGACCCGGGTTGGATTCTATGATGATGGTCCCGTTTTCGATTCGAACGCCCGGCAACGCCGGGTCTAAGGGAGCTGGGCCCCCCGGCGGCCCACCGGCCGACGACGTATCAATCGCCAGCACATCTTGCAAATGCCGGGCAAGATCGCCCAACGTACTGCCTGTCGAGCCGATCACAAAGAGCGATTCCCCGGCGGAGATGCCCCCCTTCTGTCCGCGAATGGCCAGTTCGTCTCCAATGGCAAAGAGCGGAACACCATTGACATCGACAAGATCAGAAAGCAGCGTCAGGTCGGTCGCGGATACCCCCCCGGCCGTGGTCAGCCGCTGCGACTGCACGACGGCCGCCGCGGAGGCAATGCCGGTGGTCGGGTTCAGATGCCCGTCCATGACCACTTCCGTGGTGGGCACGGCGCTGCTGGCCGAGCCCAGCGGAATGACCAGATTGCTCAGCGTGCCCGCGTCGATGTTTCCTTCGGCATCGGCCGCAAACACCTGAACCGGCGAGCCGTTCGTCGAGACATACGTCTGCGTCGCGTCGAGATGGAACGCGCCGTCGCGCGTGAAAAGCTGCTGCCCTCCCGGCCCGGACAGAATGAAGAAACCCCGGCCGTCGACCGCCAGGTCGCTGGCAAAGCCGGTGCTGTCCAGCCCGCCCTGGCGAAAGTCGCGCTGAATGGCGGAGACCTGTGATCCACTTCCAATCTGATGCGGCAGCGTACCGCCGCTCGTGCTACTGGGCCCTTCGCCCTCGTGGACGGTTCGATAGAGGAGGGTTTCGAACAGCGTTCGCTGGCTCTTGAAGGCCGTGGTGTTGAGATTGGCCAGGTTGTCGCCGACGGTATCGACGCTGACGCTGTTGCTGTTTATCCCGGTGAAGCCGGTCATCATTGCGCTGGCGAGTGACATTGCTTAATCCTTGAAAGTGGTTGCCGCGGGAGCTTGTTGCCGTTTTAGACCGTCGCGGCCACGCCGAGCACGTCGGCCAGCGCGAGGATCTCTCCGGTATCGAGTTCCAACTGGGCTTCGCCCCGATTGTTGGCGGTCACGCTCGAAACCACGCCTTCAACCATCTCCGTGCCATTGCCATCCGCTCGGCTGACGCCAAAGACGCGCTGCCCAACAAGACTCTGGGCGGCCGTGAACGGCGACTGAATGGCGCGAATTTGTTCCATCGGAAGTTCAACCCCGGTGGACAATTGCAGCATGGGTCGGCCGCCATCGGCGAATCGAATGGCCGTCACGATCCCGCCGGAATGCTGACCGCTGCCGTCCGAGCCGCTCACGTACTGACCGATCAGGCTCGAGGCGGTGCCGAACTGTTGCTGCCCGGACAAAGCTTGAAGCGACTGGGTGAGCGTCGTCGAAAGCTCGATCTCGCGGATCGATGAAATTTGCCGCAACAGCTCGTCATTTCCCGTCGGGGCCAGCGGATCCTGGTTGGTCAACTGGGCGATCAGTAGCTGAAAGAAGTCCTGACTTCCCAGCGCCGAGGCCGAGTTGGATGGCGACTTGGGCGTGTTCCCATTGTTCGTCAGGTTGGGCAACGATGATCCCTGTCCCACGCCACCTGCGTTTGAAGCCAGCAATCCATTCAAATCCACAAGGGTTCCTCCTTGATTGGCCCAAAGCGCAAGCCGCGCCCGGACCGGCAAACCCGACTAGCGTCGGGAGAATCTCTGCTAGATGCGGACATCCAATCGTCCGATTTTCCCGGCGGACAACGGGAACATCGCCTCCGTGCGATCCGCGACAAAAGCGCCCGACTCCGCCGAGCGCGACAATGCATTATTCCCGGATACGGCCCGCTCATCAGTGAAGCCCGAATCAAGCAGCCCGTGCCGACCGTCAGAATGGTTTTCTGCGAACCCATGCGCATTGATGCCGGCTTGCCCACCGTCGGAATGGGCATTCGTCGCCCCGCTGCCGGACGACCGCTCGGCGACGCCGGGTTTTAGGGTGCTCTGCCCCTCGGCAACGTCCACGACGATTTCCAGTTGCTCGACGCGAATGCCGTATTTGGCCAGCCCGGCACGAAGTCGATCGGCGCGACCGCTGAGCAGCGCCCCCGCCTCAGCCGTCTCAGCCTGTAAACCGACGCGGATCGTGTCGCCGTTCACGCGAACATCAACGCGAATCCTGCCCAGCTCCGGCGGCGAAAGTCGAAGTCGGGCCGACGAACGTCTGTCGCCGACCTGGAGCCGAATGGATTGCACCAGGCGGTCGAATTCGGTGCGCTCTGATTTCCGCTCAGACCCGGCGGCCGTGGTCGTTGTGGATTCTCGATCCGCCGCCCGGCCCGGCGATGGCGACGACGCCTCCTGCCCGCCCGGCGTTGCGGATCCCCGCGCGCTGTTCGTCGCAAGCGGCGCCGACCCATGTCGAAGCCCTTCCCCTGCGCCCGGCGTGGGGAGAGGCGAAGATAATCTTTGCCCCGCCTGTCCGGCGGTTCCCGCATCTCGGCTTCCCGCCAGCATCTGTCCAATGCGTTGCGCGGGCGTAACTCCTGCCCTTTCGGATGAAAATTGGATAGCAGCCGCGCTCGCCGACGCCGCCGGATTCACCTGCAAAGCTCCGGCTCGGGCGGTCCCTCCCGGAATTTGACGGGTGTCGGCACGGTTGGATTGGCCAAGCCGTTGGGTTTGGGCATGCGCCACCAAAGGGGAATTCACCCCTGTGGCTTCCTGGGAAACGTTTGCGCGATTCAACAGCTCCCGCTGAGTCGAATTTATGTTTTCCCACGAAGACGAGAGCGAGTCTTGCCGCGATGCCTGAGTCCTTTCTCCTGTTTGAGCCTGCGCGGCCGCGCGGGCCTTGACTCCGCGCCGAGCGCCCGAGACCGAATTGGATGATTCTTCAACGGCCGAACGGAAGTCCTGCTCGCGCATTTGTGACCGTCGCGCCGCCGGAGTCTGCACTTGGGGCTCGAACATCTGCTCCGCATCCTGCCGAGCTGTCAGCCCGACCCGATCGGAGACGGCCGACTGACTGGCAACGCCCGCATGAGCCCGGCTGTGCCGGGCCGTCGCAAAAAGCGCACCGAACGCGCCATCCGAGCCTCGGCCAAGCGGGGGCATCGCCCCTTCAAGCCCGGCATCGTCGGGCGGCGAAGTCTCCTCCCTCGCCCGCATCGCGCTCGTATCGCCGACTGGCACGGCCCTCACGTCAGACATGCTTTCACTCAGGTTTCGTTCCCGCGACGTCACGGCTCGGCGCGCGGCCCCTTGGGGCAGCTCGAATGGGTCAGCCTGGAATCGCACGGTTTGGGTCTGCATGATTCAATTTCGAAACGGGTTACCCGTTGTTCTCCGTTTCCAGAACCGGCGCCGGCGGGGCCGCGTCGCGCACGCGCTGAAGAATCACCTGCATTTGCGACAGTTCCGGATCGCGCTTGGCCGCCTCGACCACTTTCCGGGCTCGATCGGCGTTAATGGCGATGAGTATTTTGGCCGCCGCGTCCGGGTCATTCATGCCCAACAAATGCTGCACGGCGACCTTGGGGCTGAGGGCTTCGAAGATCGCCACTTGTTTTTCGAATCCTTCATCGCGAACCAGCCGCCGCTGTTCCTCGTCGCGTTTGGCCGCGGCCTCGCGCTGATTCTGAAACGTCTGGCGCTCAGCCCGTACCTTCAGCATGATGCTGCTGTTCAGCGCCAAACGCTGGTCGAGTTCGACCTTGATGCGCTCGGCTTCTCGGTGGAGGATTTCCATGTCCATCTGCGTTTCAGCATCGGCGTAGTTGACGAATGGATCCGATACCGTCTGCACGCGGCCGGCACGGGGCGAGGCCGCCTCGTCGAACGGATCGGACGGTTGGACCGGGCCTTCACCTCGAAGCGCGGCGATCGCCCGCGTGATGTCGGCCGTCGTGATTGAGCCGCCGACCAACGCGAAGCCCGCCAGCGCAAGTAGACCGACCACGTTCAGCAGGGCAATCGCCGCCGCATAGCCGTACAACTCGCGAAACAATCCCTTTGCCTTCGTCAGCACGAAACCCGAACTCCGATCATGCGCTTACTTCGCTCGTTGAAACGGGGGCATAGCCCCCTAAATCCCGGCTTCGCCGAGGGGCACAGCCCCCTCAGGCGCGGCTTCGCGGGCGTCTGAACGGTGGC
>JBGTDB010000171.1:0-8003 GCA_041748515.1 Phycisphaerae bacterium | reverse complement strand
CAGGTTTTGCAATCGACGGCAAGGCATGTCTTCAAGGAAAAGCTGCTTCAGCTCGGCGTTCAGTTCAGGTTTGCCGTCAATGAGCGTCGATGGCAGGACGCCCTCAACATCGGCCTCGAGCTGATCCGCGATTTCCCCAATGCTCGAATGGCCAACGAAGTACGCGACGTGATGGACACCCTTCGCGAGCGAGCCCGCGCCGCGGCCGAGGGCCAAGTGCCCGTCGCGGCTTCGGGTCTATAAGACTTTCCGAAACCTCAGGCCATTCAATTCACGATTCTGGCCGCGCGCATTTATCGGACGCATTCGGCCAAGACATCGTTTTTCCCGTCTAACCGCTGTTCCTTTCAGTCGCACTCGATACGCTCCGATACGAACATTGCGGGGTCGCTGCGCGCAATATTTGTGGCAACGCAATGGCCGACTCCTCGCTCGGATTTCCAATGGTCGCTCCATCCGCCTATCAAACGTCGCCCACGCATCCGTCCACCATGCTGGGCGTTGCTTCTGAAGCCGTCTCAACCCTGCAATTCAAGGCCACGACCCTGGTAGTCGTCCTGACCCTGGCCGTGACGGCGGCGGTTTCGGGCTACCTGCTTCAGGCGAGCGGCCAATTGGCCCAGGCGCATTATGAAGCCGAACTGATGCACTCCGCGTCGTCGCTGGCGAATGCGTCTGCTCTGATGATTTCAAGGAATGATTTTGATTCGCTGGAATTGCTGGCCGTTGAACGAGCTAACGGAAACCCATTGTTATACGTCATTATTTCCGACCCGACCGGAAAGCAGTTGGCCGTTGCCGAACATCGGTCGGCCGACGTGCTTCAGAAACTACAGCGCGACGATACCGAGCAGGTACCGGTAACGGGGATTCCCGTCGCTCTTGCGAACGGCAGTGTCGCACCGCTTTTCTTGGACATTTCCTACCCCATCACCCTGCGTGAGCCAGCAGGCGATTCGGAAAAGCCGCGGCACACGGAATTGCTCGGATACGTGCGGACGGGAATAATCGCCGGTGGCTGGCAGCAAACCATGGCCAGCAAACTCGATCTGCTGATCGGCGTCGGCGTCCTCGCCATCGTCGCGGCGATTCCGCTGGGGTTCCTGGTGATTCGTCGAATCGTTGCTCCGTTGGATGATTTGGGCGCGGCAATGGTTCAATTCGCGCATGGGAAGCTTCACGTCCGCAGCCCCGTCATTCGCAGCGACGAAATCGGTCGCCTGGCCGCTGCATTCAATCAGATGGCGGACCAGCATCAGCAAACCCACGAGCGCATGCGTCGACTGAACGCCGAACTCGAGGAGCGCGTCGCCCATCGTACCCAGCAACTCCGAGAGCTAGCCTCCCGCGAGCCGCTGACCGGGCTCTATAACCGCCGGTTTTTCAACGACACGCTGGAGCGCCGCTTCGCGGAGGCCGTCCGCTATAACGACGACCTCTCCTGCGTGATGATCGACCTTGACGACTTCAAATCGGCCAACGACACGCTCGGCCACCAGGTGGGCGATGAATTGCTGATGCTGACTGCCAGGACGCTTCTGGCCCAGCTTCGGTCGGCGGACGTGGCCGCGCGCTTCGGCGGCGACGAATTCGTGATTCTCCTTCCGCAAACCGACGCCGAACAGGCCCGGATTCTGGGGGAGCGGATCATAGAGCGCTTCACCCGCGAGCTTGATGAGCGATATCCGGAGGTCCGCGTGAGCATGAGCCTTGGGATCGCCAGTATCAAGGCCACCCGGGCCGAGACCGCCGAACTCCTAGTCCGTGCCGCGGATCGGGCTCTGTATGACGCCAAAGGAGCAGGAAAAAACCAGGTTTGTACCGCCTGAGCCTCGGTCGCGGCCCTCGCAAATTTCAAATCCGGCGTTGGTTCGGCGATAATCCCTCCGCACAACCGAATATAATCCCGCGGCCTGGGGCGGGTCCGCGCATTCATTGCGGCCGGCCACGTTGGACCGGGTTTCGGAAGGAGCGCTTTAGTTCATGCTGACAACCTTTGGACAATACATCGGCGGAAAGGCCGTTACCGCGGTTCTAGTGGTTTCCGGCGCGGGCGCCTTGATCTGGTTTTGGCGGCACCCGGAGGACTTGCAGACCATCTGGCAAACGCTCAAGTACGTCGTCGTGTGGCTCGGATTCGTGCTTGTGCTTCCGTGGGCCACGTTTTTCGTTACTCCGTGGATTGTGTCGAAGGATTCAAACTTCGCGGCCGGGTTGATGCTGGCGGGTTATGTGGTGCTCGACGCAATTGTCGCATTTTGTTTGATCGGCCGAATCAGCGGCCTAGGCGGGTTCACCTGGATGCTGTTAATTCTTGGATTTCTCGCCGCGGGGGTTTATAATCTGAAAGTCTGCGAATTTCAGGCCGAGCGGGCGGAATCCGTGTGACCGCCGTCGGCGCAAACGGTGAAGGTGGTCGCTGCTATGGCCGTGCTGCGTGAAGGAGATCGGATACACAATTACCTACTCGAGGCTCGAGTCGGGCGGGGAAGCTTTGGAGATGTCTGGCGGGCGAAGCACCATGTCTTCGGCGAAGTCGTCGCCATCAAGATTCCGACGGATCCGCAATACGTGAGAAACCTCCAGCGCGAGGGCGTCGCTATTCACGGCCTGAGGCACCCCAACATCGTGCGGGCCGTCGATCTCGACCCGTACGCCGATCCGCCGTATCTCATCATGGAATTCGTCGAGGGGCCCTCCCTTCGAGAAATGATCGATTCGCTGGGCCCAGGGTTTCCGATTCCGGCGGCCGTGGTCGTTCTTCGCGGCATCCTGAGGGCCCTGTCCGCGGCGCATGACGGCGGCCTGGTCCACCGCGACGTGAAACCGGCCAACGTTCTTTTGCAGCATCCCGCCGAGAAAATCGACTCCATCACCGAACAGTCCGTCAAGGTAACCGACTTCGGACTCGGAGCGGTCAGCGGCCAGACAATGCAATCGGTCATGCAGAGCGGCAGCCTGGCGGACGATCCGGGCAAAGGCATTGCGGGGACCTGGGCGTACATGTCTCCCGAACAGAAAGACGGATCGCCGCTGGATGGGCGCAGCGATCTGTATTCCTGCGGAATCATCCTGTTCGAAATGCTCACCGGCGAGCGCCCACAGGGGTTTGACTTGCCCAGCGCCCTTCAAAGCAATGTTCCTCCGCATCTGGACGAGGCCTTCCGGCGTTCATACGCCCGGTTGGATCGGCGCTTTCAATCGGCCGCGGAAATGCTCGCGGCGATCAGCCCGGGCGCCCGGCGGGGCAAGAATTTCGACGCGGTAATTCCGCCGATGGCCGGCGCTGACGCATCGAAGTGCCCTTCGTGCGCCCTGCCGATCGATTCTGACGACCAGTTCTGTATTCGATGCGGAAGTCAACTAGTGGCCGCCGTGCCGCGCTGTCCGGCGTGCCGGGCGTATCTGCATCACAGCGATCGTTTCTGCATCTTATGCGGCAAGGATCTGAGGGTTCTCGCATGAAGGAATCGAATATAGCGAATGCTGGTTTCTGAGACTGGTCTTCAGTTTTCGACATTCGGTCGAACCTGCTATGCACAGCGAACTTCTCTTGGTGGTGTTGATCCTGATCCTTGGCTGCGCCTCCTTTCTGTTCGGAGTTGTTTACATCGTCTGTAGCGCGATCGGCTATTTGGGCCGAGGTCTTTTCTCTTTGTTCGCACCGGCTCGTGCTCCGGATACGATGGGCCGGCCGGCCGGTGGAAAGCCGCTCGTTTGTCCGAGACCAAACTGCCGAAGAATTGAATACCGGCGGGCGCGGTATTGCGGTCGGTGCGGCAGCCCACTTTCGGGCGAGGCCCCCGGCGGCCCCCTCGGGCGGGGGGTCGATACAATCCGCTGACAGGATGCGGATGTCACGTTTGAAAGGCCCCACGGCACCAGAGACCCAATGACTTCCGAAGCGGCCAAGGCCCTCCAATTCGAAACCGAATTCCTTTCCGGCATCGGGGTCAACCTGGAGCAGGCCAAGGGTCGCGACCTTCGCGGGTCGATCTGGCAGCGGACCGAACACGACGAAATCGATCGGCTCCGGGCCCTGCTGGCCGAAAACCGCATTTTCGACCGCGAGGTACTAAGCTCCCTCCCGGCCAACCGCCGGATCGCCCTCCACGGCTTTGAGCGACGGTTCTTCTGGGGCAGACGCAGGACCGGGGTGGCCGTCGCCTCGACCCTGTCGCCCTTGCGACATTTTGCTTCCAAGAAAGACGGCCCAGGCCCCCCCATCACCCTTGGCGAACTTACCGACCATCTTCGCAAGCTGACCGCCAACGTGAAAACGCCGCACCTGATCGGCGTATGCAGCCCGACCGGCTTTACGGAAGAGTGCAAGCGGGCCAAGCTTGAAATGCCCAACGCCACGGTGGTGCTTGTCGAACCGGACGGATCGGGCGGCTGGCGGACGCTGGCCGCGGGTGACTCGGTCGATCCCAGGGTTTTGAAAATATTCGACCCGGAGGGTTCGAAGCAGAAGTTGCAGCGCGTGCAGGAGGCCGTTGAGGCTCGCCGGACCGATTTGCTGACCGGCGGGTTATCGGCCTCTGCACTGGCCCGCGAGACGAACCTGCCCGAAGAGCTTGTGCGTCAGGGGTTCCTGGAGCTGTCGAAAGGGGATGCCGAGTTGCGACTGGCCCGAAAAGATGGAGAATTCCTGTTGTTCCGCGGCGCGCCCGCGGAGCCGGGAGAACGTAAGTCGATGAACGTGATCGATCGCATTCGGCGACTGCTTTCGGGCGAGGGCAACGAGTCTGCGAAGATCAACCTTCTCGCCGAGCGACGAGCCGCGCTGGCCCAGCGGCGCGATCGGATCTATGAGGACATTACCCGTCTGGAGAAGAAGGAAGCCGATCTTTTTGACGAAGGAAAGTTAGCCACCTCGGCCGTGCCGCGCCGGCGGATCGCCGCCCAGCTTGCCCAGATGCGAAGGGACATCGCCCGGCTGAACACGTCGGCCGGGATGCTGAACCAGCAGATCAACATCATCAGCACCGATATTCATAACCTCTCGCTGATCCAGCAGGGCCGATTGGCTCAACTGCCCGACTCGGCCGAGCTGACCGAGCACGCCGTCGAGGCCGAAGAGATGCTCGAATCGCTCCAGTCGGACGCCGAGATGGTGACCGGCCTTGAACAAGGCATGGAGAAAACCTTGGTCAGTGACGAGGAGCTGGCGATTCTCGAGGAATTCGAGCAGGCGTCGGCTTCGCCGAAATCGGCCGAAGCCGCTCCGAAGCGAGAGGGTGTGCCTGGACGTGCCCAGCCGCGGCGCGAGAGTGCCTCCGCCGGTGAGCGCCCGGGTAGGGTGCGTGACGAGCCATTCGCGGAAGATTCCGCTGCCGACGAGCCCGAAGCGCCCGGTAGGCGATCTCGAGGCCCGGCCGACCCTGAGGCCACCTGATGCATCGCAAAAAGCCACACTTCAACGGACCGCTCGCGCGCGTCGATCATCCTAGCGGGTATCATGGGTTGCCGATTTGAGCAGGCCCGGCGAAAGCAAGAACCCAGGACATAGCAAGTGCCTTGTTGCCCTTGGAGTCGATCTCCTTGGCGCGAAATGACAATCAGCCGCGGCAATTGATAGTAATCGTGGATCGAGAGCGATTGGCCTGATGATGAACATCACTTTTCTTGAATGGCTCACCAATCGCAAAAAGCCTCTGTCGCGAATGACGCGATCGGAGCTGCGCCGACAGGAGTTGTTGCTGGAGAAGGACCGTTCGCGCCTGCTGACCCGCATCGACAAGCTTGCCCAGGAAAAGCAGACGGTTTTTCAACGCGGTGCGACCGAGAAAACGCCCGAGCTTCGCCGAGCCCTGGCCCAGGAGTTCGAGTTGAAGACGACCGAGCAGCTCATGCTCGCCCGGCAACTTAACATTCGAAGCAAGGAGATGCTGACTGTCGCGCGCCTGCGCATGCTTCGAGAAAACGCCGACCGCGCCGGCCAGTCGAGCAAGCTTGGGCTGATCGGCCAGGGCGACATTGTCCGGCTGGGCAAGCTGATCGAATCGGACGCGATCAAGGCTGAGGTGTACATGGAGCGGCTGGACGAAATCCTCTCGCTGGGTGTGGCCGCTGATGAGGCGTCCGGCGCGATGAGCGAGGCCGGGCGAACAGTCTTGAACGTCTGGGAAAAGATGGACGCCGGGGCCATCGCTGACCCGGCCGAGGGCTTCGACGAGGCCGATCGGTCGGTGCGGGAAAGACAGGCGGCACCGGAGGCTATGTAGGGATTTGGCAATCTGGTGATTGATGGGCAGCGGTTGTCTTGGCTCATGCGGTGTGGCCCTTTCGCTTTGACTGTCTCGAGATGATGGGAATGAAATGAACCCGAACGCGAAACGATTACGACGAAGCGTGGCCGATCGATGGATCGGCGGCGTGTGCGGCGGGCTTGGTGAATACTTCGGCCTGGACCCGACGGTCGTGCGCGTCGGATATGTGTTGCTGTCGATTCTGTCCGTCGGGTTTCCGGGAATTCTGGTCTACATCATTCTGTGGCTGGTGATTCCGGAGCGGGAATACTATGGGGACTGAAGATCGCAAGTTGTCGATTTGGCAATCGAGCCGTTTCGCAAAAATGGGCGGCTTGGCGTCTTCCGCCGTTCTTGTTTCGTCATTCTAGATTCAGACTTTTAGATTCCTTATGGCATTATTCAAATCCAACGAAGAACGCCGCATCGAACGCGACATCAAGATTCGCCAGGGCATCCGGCGAATCGAGAAGGCCATCCGCGAGCAGGCGAAGTTTCAGGACGAGTTCATCAAGAACGCCCAGCACGCCAAGAGAATTGGCGACACCAGCCAGTACACTTTCATCCGCAATTCGCTCAAGAAGACCGCGACCATCCGCAAGATGCTCGAGCGGCAGCTCCTGGCGGTGAAAAACGCCCTGCTTATCAAGCGGCAGGCGGAGGCCTCGGCCGATTTCGCTTCGAGCATGGGCCTGATGGCCACCGAGATCGGCAAGCTCTTCGGCGAGACCGACCTGGCCCAGACCCAGGCCCAGTGGGAAAAGGCCATGGTCCAGTCGCAGACCATGGAAGAACGGATGAGCATGTTTCTCGATTCGATCGAGGACATCGCCGCCCAGGACGTCGAGCTTTCCGCGACCGGCGAAGTCGTCACCGATGCCGAACTCGACCGCATGATCGACGCCGAAACCGAGGCCGAACACCAACGTGAACTCGACAAACTCGCCGGCCTGCGAGCGGAGTTGGACTCGCTAAAGCGCGAGGGGGAGAGGCAGAAGTGACTCGCCAGCTGAATGTGGAATGAAGGTAACGACTGAATGACCGTTCAATGTCCATCGTGTGGAAATAATCAAATTGTGCGTGTGCCGCGTCGACAGTATCGCGACGAGTTCTTTATGATTCGCGCGCCGCGGCATTGCCCAGCCTGTGGAGAGCGATTCCCCATGCCATGCGGTGGGCTACTTTGCCTTATCACCATCAGTTTGGGATTGGTCTTCGCCGTTGCGGTCCTGTGCTCGATGGTTATCCCGGCAATCACCGTTATTGCTGCGGGCAATATTCGCGTGAGCGCGATTGTAAACTCCCTGCTTGGTTCAATGACCGTCATTTGGTCACTCGTCATGGCTTGGATTGGCGTTCGCACGTGGCGGTATTCTCGATCGTTCCGCCAATCCCCCTGGCCGGACTGTCCCCGGACCATCCCCAATTCGCAAGGGGGGACGAATAGACCCCCCTCAGTCCCCCCTTTGTAAAGGGGGAGGAATCGACGAGCTCCCGAAGCGTTGATATGACCGTATCCTTCACCACCTTCGATCGCCTCAAGTCCAAAGGCGTCGCCGCTTACAAGGACGGCGACTACTTGGCGGCGAGGGCGTACTTGGTCGATGCGGCCGAGTGCATGATCGAGCTGGCCGCGGCAGCCAAGTCGGTCGAGGCTCGGCGGCGGCATGAGGAGCTTGCGGCTGAGTTGATCGATCTGGCCAAGGAATGCGGTCGGCTGCAACAAGGCAGGCACGGAGGCATGAAGGCACG
>JBGTDB010000170.1:0-9545 GCA_041748515.1 Phycisphaerae bacterium | reverse complement strand
CCGACAATGATCAGCGACGCGCCGGGTATTAGAAGCCCCCAACCCGCGCCCACTGCAAGCTGGAGTTTCTCCGCCAGGAGTTTCTTGCGGATCACCGAATGATGGGCGACGGCATAGGCTCGCTCCTCGCGGCGCTCGCGGCGAAATGCCCGCACCACCCGAATGCCGCCGAAAATCTCGGTGACACGGGCGTCGATCTCCTCGCGATCCTCGGCCATCGTGCGATATATGGGTCGGACCCTTTGCACCCAGAGGAAATTGAGGACCACAATCGGCGGGATCATCAGCGTCGCCACCAGGGCCATAGGCCAGCTCAACCAATAAAGCACGGAAACGGTAAGGACCACCCGAATGGCGGCCACACCCGGCGTGACCACGCCCATGTGGACCATGCCAGTGACCTTGTCGGTGTCCTGCGACAACCGTGAAACAACGCCGCCCGATTTGAGGTCGGAAAGCTCGGCCAACGAAAGTCGCAAAAACCGATCGAAGAGTCGCTGCCGCAGGCGGAAAATGACCTGGGCGTTAAGCACCGCCATCAAGTATGAGCGGAAGGTGTCGATGGCCTGCATCACGAGGATCAAGACCGTCATGGCCGCGGCAATGAGAAGCAGGGTCCGAAGTTTCTCCTCGGTGGGCATCGCCGCGGAAATCAGGACTTCATCGATGACGTACTTGGTTGCCAGCGGCAAGGCAAGGGCGAGAATCGCACCGACAAGGGCAAGAAAGAAAACGAAGAACACCCGGTTTCGATAGGGCCAAAGCCAGCGAAAATATTGGCGGAGGTATTGTTTTCGGACGCCCCAGCCACGGCGCAGCGGCTGGAGGCGCGACGACGAAGCACGCGGGGCGCCGCCGATTAGCCGGCGCCGATCACGCCGAAAGGAGCGGAATCGTTTTTTGGATGAAGGCAATGGGGCCATGAAGGCTCATTGTACGCCATCGCCGGAGCCAGGCATCATCGAACCGATGGGCGCCGCAAACCGGCACCCAGCAGAACGCCCACGACGCCAAGAACCGGATTGAGGATGGCTACCCAGAGGGGCTGGACCGCGTTCTGCATGGCCTCGAGGTTGCTAACATCGGCCGTCGGCTCGCCCAGTTCCTGACCCTCTTGCGATTGCATCGCCCAGGCGCAAAGTCTGATATCGGAAGGTCACTCGATGGGGCCATACCCGCGGTGGGCGCGATCGCCATTCTCGATTACCGACGGCTGGACTCGAACCAGCGACATCCTGCTCCACAGGCAGGCGCTCTAACCAACTGAGCTACGTCGGCCGTGTGTTTCCTGCTCGTACCGCCCGCTGCCGGCCCAGCCCTCGGGCCATAGCATGACGGCGGGCGATCATTCGTTGAGCATACCCAATAGGCCTCGAAAGGCAACCGAAACCGCGTCCAGACCCGGGAAAGCGGTGTTCAAGGCAGGTAATCGATTCGACCATTCCAAGTCAATCACCGAGGTAAACCTGGGTCTCAGGGGCAACGTGGCGCGGCGGGAAATGGGTAGGCCGCTCCCCAGATCGCGTTGGCTACATGGCCAATCTCGACGATTGATACAGGTTTGTTTGGGTTCAACGTCCCAGGCTGAAGCTGGATTCGGGTGTTCGGTGGTCCGAGGGGTAATTCCTTCAGAGTGTAGATTGCCGCCGAAACATCAAAAATATCGGGCTGACTCAAGGGCTCGGGCGAAGGGCCCTGAAACGGCTCCGCGATGTCCCCCCATCTGGACGTGCGCACGATCAGCGGCGGCGAGTAGTTTCCTTCATTTTCGGGGGAGCACCCTTCGAACACTGCCTCAAGGATGTACTCGGAGCTGGGAACGACCTCAGGGCCGAAGATGTTAATAACGTCAATCCCGCTCCAGTCCATGTAGTGAGGCTCGCACTGAAGCTCGGCCGCGTTGGACATACTCTTGGGGAAAACAACCTCCACGAATTCCTGAGGCGGACCGACCCACATCGACCGACCATTCAAAGCGCTGAAGTCCAGCGGCAGCGCGAAAAGTTCGTTTGGTGGATTTGGAACATGGATCGTGTTGAAAGTTACGCGAATGGCCATCGGCTCGCTGGTGTCGGGCGGTGAAACGGTCAGGTACCGATTCTTCTCGATGCCCGAGGGATCAGGGTGAACCGTCGGCGCTCGACAGTCGTCAAGCGTCAGTTGGACTTCGAGCCGATAGGGGCCGCCCCAGCCTCTGGATCGGGAGGCATGAATAAAATAAGTACCGGGGTCGACTCCGGCTGAAACACTACCCGGGCTTGTAGTTGGCGGCGCAAAGTCGAGAGCCGCGCCCGAGTCGTCGAGTAGCCGAAGCGTCAGATCCACTTGCGTGGAGTCAAAGTTCGCGGTCGCTGCCAGCGAGGCGGGTCCGTCGGCGTGAATGACAAAATAGTCATCGAAATCGACCAGGAGCAAATCGTGGGAACCGAGTGGCAACTCCGCTGCCTGCTCGATGGAATCGTTGTCCTCGTATGGATCGTCTGGCGCGATGGAGCTCAGGTACTGAGAAATAAGCGGATACGTGAAGCTGAATTTCCCGTATAGATTATTGTAAGATTGAGGGTTGTCGCAACCGGGCTCGGTCCCGGATTGATAGCACACGCCGAACAACTGGCCGATGACTTGCCAGTTTGAATTAAACAAAGGCGACCCGCTCGAACCGCCCTCGATGACGCCGTTCGTCCAATCGTTGTAAATATAGCGCGTCGTTGGGAGCGAGCCGCAGATCGGCTGTAGCAATGTCGTATAGCCTTGGCTGTATCGCTTGTACGAGCCGCCAGGGTGATGAATTCCGTGGACGATTGCGCCATTGCTGGGATTCGTCGTAGACCAGGAGGCGAACCCCTGGCCCTGCGAAGGGTCGTCCGCCAGGCGTAGAAGAGTTGAGTCGTTACCGCCTGAGTTTCTGTTCGACGTGGCCAGCAGCGTTGCTCCCGAGGATCGGGGGAGACTCGAAAGCGACGGAATGCTACCACCGCACCCGTTCGATTCATAAAACCAGTAGACCACGACTGTATCCGCCACGGCCTGCGAATCGACACAGTGATTGGCCGTCAGAAAATAGCCGGCGTACGTGTTCGGGTCGGCGTCGTTCAGCAGTGCCCCACTACAAATAAACGATCCCTGGCCCGGGACGGTGAAAATCATTCGACCAACCGAGTCTCGAGCCATCTCGTCCACCGGCCAGCAACTGACGTCTTCGTGGCAGGACAAAAGGCCCTGGGCCGATGCAACGCTGCTCATAACGTCGCCTCCGGGCGTCGGACGCGCCGAAGGACTCATACCGCGATAAATGTGCGAAATCTCGTCGATTTCGATAATTGGAATCTCGTCACCGGCCGCTGGATGCTGAAACTCGATCCAGACTGTCGAACCGAGGCTTGGTGCGGTCCAGAGGCCTCCATTGGCCGGCATATCGCGCATCGTATAAGCATCCGCAGGGCCGAGGCCGGCGACGACCATGCGGGAGCCTGGGGGGATTTTGAGTTTTGAGAAGTGGACGCGCAAAGCATCCGCGTCGGGCGATTCAATCTGAATGGACCAGACTCGGGTTCTGTCGTCCTGAATCCGCCACCAGCCGTCGCGATCGGCGTTGATTGGCTCTCCCGGAAGCTGGCGATTCAGTCCCACACGTGTTGGCAACCCTGGCATGACATCCGCTGTGTCGTCCTGGGCGGAAATGATCCCGTGCTCAATCGGATCGAGTCGGATTGGCAATCGCTCACTTTGGACGATGGAATCCTGCGTTGATAGATCGAGCAGATTGGGGACATCTCGGCTCCCGCGAACAGGGGCTCGATGCAATTCACTGGAAAGTGGCGAATGTCGCCGAAATGGCTCTGCAAGTGCGTTCGACTCAATTCGAGCCGAAGCAAGACAAAATAGTATGAAAATTGCAACTCGAGACTTCATGCCATAGCTCATCGCCTTATCCGGAGAAATCAGAACGCGACATTCTCGAACACAGCGAATCGACAATCGCGCTGCCGATATCTTCGGTCCGATACTCATCGAATAGTTAACCCATTGGCCGCGCGTATCCGGGTCCGGCTTCCGGATCGTACGGTCGACCACAGGAAATGTCACCGTCCCATAAAAGGGCTTCTGGAAATCTCACTCAACCGTAGGAATCAGGGGCAGGGAATCGGCCCGGCACCAGGATATGTCGAACCCAACAACGCGTCCGCAACGCCCGATACATCCAAGATGTTTACGATCATATCAGTCTGGTTAGGCGCCACATCCGCCGAAACGACGTTCAACGAATCAGGCAGTCCTTTAAGGACATCAACAACAGCGGCGACATCGAGCACATTAAGAAGGCCATCCGGCATTCCATTTGCCCCGTACACATCGCCCCAGATTGCAGTTGTATGAACGGCCAGAACCGATGAAAACCTCGATTCGTCCGTCGTGTCACAAAACTGGCCGATGGCCTGAATCGCATACTGCGCTCCGGGAACAATCTGCTCGTCGCTGATTTCAATGTTGCCCAGTGATCCCCAATCCAAATATGTGGGCTCACAAGAAAGACGCGACCGTAGAATGGTTTGGCCGAGGTTGTTCTGATCCGGTCGTTCAGACGGAGCAGCCGCCCAGAAACTTGTTCCCGCAAACTTGGCAAATTCCGGCGGCAGCGATGTGGGTGTCACGCGCAAGGCATAAACCTCGCCCGGTTCCGCGGGCGTGACGGAAAGGTACCGAAGTTTTTGGACAGGGTCTAATCCCGGCTGAGGCGCGGCAATCGTCGAACAAACCATCGCCTCGGCCTGCGATACGTCGAAAACGAAGAGACCGGATTGCATGTCGGATACCACGACAACACCGCTTGGGAAGTCGACAAAAACGCCCCAGGCGCCGTTGAAGGACATGCCGTCGTTGAAGGGGTAAGTGTCGTAATGTCCGACCGCGAAAATGTTATCAACATCGGCGGCGTTAAAAATCCGAAGCCCCGATGTGTAATTGGCTTCAAAGACAAAATCACCTCGAACAAACAGATTGTGATCGATGGTCGGCAGCCCGGTCGTAAAGCTCGTCACGAGAAATGGATTGGAAAGGTTTTCGACGTTAACGACCCGCGTTGTAGTCGTCGTGACCTGAGGTGCGTTAAGCTCGTCTAACTCATCATTGAAAAAAAGGTACTTGCGATCAGCGCTGAGCTGGCCCTGGTGACAATAGCGAAGATTTGGATAGGCAAACGTCGACATCGTGAACATGTTGGCCTTGTTTGTGACGTCGATGATCTTGAGCCCGGATCCTCCGCAATGACAAAAGGCAATTTCGCGCCCCGCGTAGGGGCCGTCGTGATAATTCACCACCTGGACGTCGTGAACATAGGCTGAATCGATCGCCGACCCGGCGAGAACCGGGTTGGCCGGATCATTAATATCGATAGCAACTAGTCGTCCGCCGCCAAGGTTTGAACCGGCAAGGTATAAGTACCTGCTTTCGACGTTGATTGAAATATTGTGTACGGTCGAGAGCCCGGAGGCCGTAAACGCACCGACCAGCGAAACCGATCGGGTCGGGGGATCAATCTGCGACAAGTCAATGATCTGAACCCCGCCGCCGGACTCGTTCACGCTGAACGCATAGTGGTCGAGCGTTCGCATGTCGCCCCAGATCGAGTTGGCACCCGTAAGCGCGCCAATGACAAATGGGCTTCTGGGATTCGTGATGTCGACAAAACCGGTACCCACTCGAAGCCCGAGAATCGCGTACTCTCGGCCCGACGGCGAGACATAGCCCCATACTTCATTAGCACAGACTCCAGTGGTCGAAAACGGACAACTTGAAGTTGTCGAAAACGACTGAGGAACCACCTGACTGAGCAGTTCGACGTTGAGCTGATTTGCGCCGGATTGCGACTGTGGGAGGGCCTGGACACCCTGATCCTCTGATGTTCGAATCGCCGATGAAGGCTCTACGCTCCATGCCGAGGACTGCGTCGAAGCCACTTGTGGGGGAACGGCCGATACGAAGCCTGCGTTGAACAGTCCCAGGAAAGCAGCCAATTCGACAATCAAGAACTTACGCCTTCGGAGCATCAGGTGCGTCCTTCCTTTCGCTTATCCACTACCAACGAAGTTCTGTTGTCCTCTTGGAGCATCCCAAATCATTCGGCGGGCAATCCTACCCATAACAGTTTAGCAAGAGCGGACCTTCCAGGAAAGCCCGATACGAAGATAATTTAAGCTGTATCTGATTGAATCCGAACTTCAGGTTCTCGGACACCGTGTCAGGCTCATTTGCTTTCGATTCTTCATTCTCCATCCAATACGAAACTCTCCACGGTCACGATCGTTTGCAAATGCGATGCGATGGCGAGAGATCATGGCGAATTGCCCAACCCGAGGGACTCGACCATCACGTGGAAGATAACGTGCTGTTCGAGCACGCCGCGAAACAGGTGGGCGTGGGGGCCGTCGGCATAGAGAGGGACGTCCTCGCCGCCGTGCGTTTCGCTATCCAGCGAGACGGTGACCTCCTGGAGATAGTCCGGATGCTCGGTATCGACCGTGGTGAGGTCGCCGTGGCACGACGGCTTTTCGCCATTCGTCCGTGGGCGATCGGTCACACCGATATTCTTGTTAGCCTCAGGGGCAAGTGCTCGAGGAGGCGTTTGAGCCCGTTCGGAATTGGCACCATGCATTTTGGTTGAATCGGCTGCGTCGTCCTCACTCCCCGGCGATGCAGAGTTCGTTCGGGCGGAGCCGGCCGGCTCCAGGCAGCCCACCGAGTGGCGAAGCGGGCCGGGGCCATTGGCATAGCCCAAAGTAGTAAACGGACGGCCCTGGCGATCGGTGTGCGCGCGAATGTGGTGCGAATCGCCGACGGGTCGCCGGGTTACCATGCCCAGAATGGGATTGCCTCGGGGCGGGTACCCGGCCATTGTGAAAACGTGGCTGTGATCGGCGGTCACGATGATGAGCGTGTCACGGCGATCGGTCTTCTTCCGGGCGACATCGACGGCGTTGGCGAATTCGATCGTATCGGTCAGGGCCCGGTAGGCGTTATTCTCGTGGTGGGCGTGGTCGATGCGGCCGCCTTCGACCATCAGCACAAATCCCCCTTCGTTTTTCGCTAGCAAGTCGATGGCCATCGCGGTCATCTCGCCCAGCGACGGCTCACCGGAAGGGTCGTCGTTGCGATCGTGCTCGTACTTCATGTGTGACGGCTCGAACAATCCGAGTAGTTGCTCGGTCTTCGAGGGATCGAGCTTGTCGAACTGAGCCTTGTTCCAGACGTAAGCCGAATCGGGCCGGGCAAGCCATTCCTTGGTCAGATTCCGTTCGTCCAGCCGCCGGCCGGTCTTGTCCGGATATTCAGGGTCGGGGGTTCCTTTGGGCAGAAAATTGACCCTGCCGCCGCCGAGAACTACGCGCAAGCCGCCGGATGCCGAGAAGTCGATCAGTTGCCGGGCGATGTCATGCGCACCGGCCGATCGGGCGGCGGGGGGGAGCGAGCTATCATCTTCCCAGTCGCGATGGGCGCTGTGTGCGTAGCAGGCGGCCGGGGTGGCGTGTGTGACGCGCGTGGTGGTGACGATGCCGGTTGCGAGCCCGGCACGCTCGGCCAGTTGGAAAATCGTCGTTAATTCGTTGCCTTTGGCGGAGGCGGCGTTGCCAACGCGGACGTCCTGATTGACCGAAATTACGCTTGCTCTGGTCTTCACGCCGGTGACCATAGCCGACATGGTCCCGGCGGAATCGGGGGTTTGAAGATCCGTGTTGTAGGTCTTGATGAGCGCGGTATAGGGGAGGTGCTCGAAACTGAGGAAGTTCTCCTCGCCGGGGCGGCCGCGCTGCTGGCCTTCGAGGATGCGGGCGGCGGTGACCGTCGAGACGCCCATCCCGTCGCCGACAAACAGGATGATATTTCTGGCCTTGCCGGTAATCGGCTCGACTTTTTTAAGCTGCTCGACCGTCGCCCGGCCGGAGCGATACCATGAATCCGGCGTTTCGGAAGGGGCTACGGGCGAAGCGGCAAGCAACGATAAAATCAATAGGTTTACGATCATCGGGGCACCTTTCATTCACCGAATCGGCTAAAGAGTATTCCTCGCGGGGCAGGTTCACGGGTTCCTGGGGATGCGAAACTGGATACTCGTACCGCTGCCTTCGGCCGGGCGAAGTTAGCTGCGGCGGGCTTGCAGCCGCTTGATCTCCGCGACGGCCAGCCGGTCGCATTCCTCATTCTCCGGATGCCCGGAATGGCCGCGGACGTGCTCGTAGGTCACGTCATGCCGTTGTACGAGTTCGTAAAGGGTGCGCCAGAGGTCGTCGTTTTTTACCGGCGACGAGTCGGCCTTTTTGCCGCGCCGCCAGTTGTTGGCCACCCATTTTCCGATCCACTCGGTGAGCCCCCGAATGACGTATTCGCTGTCGCTGACCAAATGCACGCGACGGCGGCGCTCGGAGCTAATCGCGTGAAACCCTTCGATGACCGCTGTCAATTCCATGCGGTTGTTGGTTGTGTTCGGTTCGCCGCCAGAAAGTTTCTTTTCCTTGCCTGTGGCGGGATGGCGAAGGATTGCCGCCCAGCCGCCGGGGCCGGGATTGCCGCTGCACGCTCCATCCGTAAACAACAAGACCTCCGGCGGGGTGCTCAATGTTTCCAATCCCTGTGCGTGCGACTTATCCGAATTTCGCTTAGCATGGTTCTAAGGCACCAATTAGGCAGGAGCGTCCTTGCTAGAGGCTCGACACTGTTGCTGAACATGGCTGGTTGGCCATTCAGCATTCGATAATCGACAACGACAATTCCATCTTGGCCGAATTCCGGCGCAAGCCAATCCCGACCTTGGCGGATGATACCCGACGATGGACCACTTCCAATATCAAAAAGGCGTGCTTTGTTGCGAGGAGCAGGACGCACGGACGCTGGCCGAGCGGTTCGGCACGCCGCTTTACGTCTATTCCAAGCGAACTTTGCTGGATCATTTCGACCGGTTTCAGGCGGCCTTTGCCCCGCTGAACGCGCAAATCTGCTTCTCAGTGAAAAGCTGCCAGAACCTTTCGATCCTGCGTTTGCTTCTGGATCGGGGGGCGTCGTTCGACGTGGTCAGCGGCGGGGAGCTGCGGCGGGCGCTCGAGGTCGGTGCGAACCCGGGCGGGATCGTTTTCGCCGGCGTGGGCAAGACAGACGATGAAATCCGGCTGGGATTGGAATCCGGGATCGGTTGGTTCAACGTCGAGTCGGAAGGGGAGTTGGAGAACCTGGCCCGAATCGCGGCAGGGATGGACCGAACGGCTCGCGCGGCTCTTCGGGTCAACCCCGACGTCGATCCGCACACCCACGTCTACACGACCACCGGCAAGCGAGAAACAAAATTCGGGGTGGATCTGGCCCGCGCGCGACAGGCGTTTGCGTCCTTCACTGGGAAGGAGGGGCTAAACCTAAGCGGCATCCACCTGCACATCGGTTCGCCGGTTAACACCGTCGAGCCGTACGTCGAATCGATTTCTAAAGCCCTCGAATTGATTGACGCGCTGCGAACCGACGGGCACTCAATCGATGCCATCAACATCGGCGGCGGGTTCGGC
>JBGTDB010000169.1:0-7972 GCA_041748515.1 Phycisphaerae bacterium | reverse complement strand
CGAATTTCGCGCAAACCCCTTATCGCCCAAACAATCAGCCACCATCGCAGTTACCGAAGACATGGTCGATCCCTGGGTGGCCCGAATTGGTTTTGAGCGTGGAATCCTGCCCGGCCCGGAGATGGTCCTGCTTCAAGGGAGGAATTTCATCGACGCCGTGGGAATCGGCATTCACAAGACCTATTATTTCATCCTTCAGGTCTACACCTTCCTGGAACGAATGATCTTCACCCGCAGCCTCGGTGCCGAGACAATGTCCGGCCCGCTGGGTATCTTCGACCTTGGCGGACAGGTAGCCCGGGCGGACTTGGTGCGGTTTCTTTTCTTCATGGCCATGTTGTCGGCCAACCTGGCGGTCATCAACTTTCTTCCGTTGCCCATCATGGACGGCGGGCTCATGGTGTTCCTGATCATCGAGAAGATCAAAGGCAGTCCGGTGAGCTTGCGCGTACAGGTGGCCACGCAGATGATCGGCTTGTTCCTGATCGTCGGGTTCTTCCTGTTCGTGACCTATCAGGACGCGCTTCGAATGCTTGGCTGAGGCCTTTGGAAACGTTGTTCCACGAATAGCGAATTCTGAATGAGCGGCGGCTCCGCGGGGATAGCTTCCCCTCCGTGGCTTCCTGGAATTTCCGGCCCGCGGGGGACACCAGCCCATGATTTCCTTCATCATTCCCGCGCACAATGAAGCCCGATTACTGGGCCGGACACTGAATTCTCTCAATCAAGCGGCGGCCAACCTGCGGGAGCCTTTTGAAATCATCGTCGTGGACGATGCTTCGACCGACGCCACCGCCGAGATCGCCGAGCGGCATGGCGCGAAGGTGACCCAAGTCGAGCTTCGGCAGATCAGCGCCGTCCGCAATGCCGGAGCGCGCCGAGCCACGGGCGACATTCTGATCTTCGTGGATGCCGACACGAAAGTACCGGCCGCGACGCTGCGGGCCGCGATGCTCGCACTGAAGCGCGGCCACGTCGGCGGAGGGGCCCTGGTCGAATTCGACGAGCCCTCGGTCTGGTGGGCGATTCTGCTGATTCGATGCTGGAACATGATCGCGCGAATCGGACGGCTTGCGGCAGGATGTTTCGTATTCGTGCGTCGGCCGGTGTTTGACGCCGTCGGAGGATTCGATCAAGCCTACTTCGCCGGAGAGGAAATCGTATTCAGCGAGGCCGTCAAGCGGCACGGCTCATTTGCCATTCTCGGCTCAAGAGTGCTGACCTCCAACAGAAAGACGGTATCCCACAGCCTGTTCGAAACCGCCCGGACAGTGCTCATCCTGTCTTTCGGAGGGCTGAAGCGCTGGCAAACTCGCGAAGGCCTGGACTTGTGGTACAAGCGCCGCGACCCGGATCTGCCCACCTGAGGCGATTTCTTGCACGGCCTCAAACTGATCCCTTGCACCCCTTTGTCCTTCCAGCGGGACGTGCGAGAATGATCGGTCTGTGAACCTCAAGCAAACCATCATTCGATTCGCCGGGCTGATCCGATGGCTGTCGATCGCTCTGATCGCGATGGGCTTTCTGCTGACGGTCAACGCATTCCCCATTGAAAACGCTTTGGCCTCGGTGCGCGACTGGTCGCAGAGCATGGGCCGAACCGGCCCCGTCGTGTTCGGGCTGATCTATGTGGCCGTGTCGCTGGTTATGCTTCCCGCGGTTCTGCTGATGTTCGTGGCCGGCGCGATCTTCGGTTTCTTCGTGGGCACCCTGGTGGTCTCCCTCTCAGCCACAACCGCCGCCGCCATCGCATTCCTGATCGCCCGTTACGCCGCCCGACGGCGGATTCGCCGCTGGGTGAAGCGCACGCCGCGATTCGCCGCCATCGATCGGGCCATCGGCGAAGGCGGGGCCATGATCGTCGCCCTGCTTCGGCTGTCTCCAGCCTTACCCCACGCTATCAGCAATTACCTCTTCGGCCTGACCCGCGTGCGCTTCTGGCCTTATGTTCTGGCGACGTGGCTGTTCATGCTGCCGACTATCATTGTTTACGTCTACATCGGCCATTTTGGCGCCGAGGGTCTCATGGCGCCTGCCTCCGGGCCTCGAGTTCGTTCGCCCGGCGAATGGGCGATCCTGATTCTCGGATTGGCGGCGACGGCGGCCGCGGCGATTTACATCACCCAACTCACAAGAAAGCAACTTAAAAAGTACGCTCACGTCGAGCCCGACCTGATCCTCTCGGATAGCGACCGTGCCGGACGGCCGGCACGCTGGCCCTGGACGACTTTGGGTCTGGCGGGGCTGGCAATCTTCTGGCTGATTTCCGCGGCCGTGGTTGGGAGAAATGGGGAGGCTATTAGACAGTTCTTCGATCCCTCGGCGGGCTCGACCCGCTTGAGCCCGTCCTTTTCGCCCCCTGCTGAGGATCACAAAGAACCGTCGAGTGCGGTCGCCTTTCAGCATTCGTCAATTGCGGCTCCAGAAGCCTGTGGCAAATAGTGCGGCACGGGCGCCCGGGCAACGCCCGGTTCGGTCCGCCTTTGCCGGTCGCCCGTGTTTTCACCGCCAAGCGCGAAGCCCGATTAAATCCGGCGTTGCCGGGGGCGGTGCCACACTGGGTTCGGAGACTTCTACTACGGGCCGCTACGTCGGCCGCCTGGCAATCCACTTTGAAACCCGCGAGGGTGACGGCCCCGTACCCGGCTTCGTTGGATGCGAGAGCGCCGGCACCGGCCCTCTGGGCGGCACTGGCGACCCGACTGCGCCGGCGGGCGCGGCGGCGTTTTCCAATCCCTGTGCAGCGCCCTCAAACTCCGCGTTGAAGTCGTTCCCGCCGAATCCATCCAGCATGCGCCGATCCTGCCGCCGCCAGTAGTTGATAATCTGGTCGAGGTTGTCCGCGACTTCGGACGCCGACCAGGCCATGAAGAAGTCGAGGTTCGCGCTGCGCGGCGGAGGCTTGGGCATGTTGACCAGCGTGCGCATGGGCATAAGCACGCTGTCACCGATGACGAACGCTTCGCCCGGACGAAGAATCGGCAACATCTGAATCACGCCCGCAAAGTGATCGCCGACGACCCGCGTCACATATTTCTGATCCTCGGGGTTGCTTAACCGCATCACAACGAAGCTGTTGCACTGGGCGAGAACGGTTTCGGACAACTCAGCCGGCCGCTGCGAGACGACCATCGCCGCCACGCCGTACTTGCGACCCTCCTTGGCCACGCGCTCGACGGCCACCTTCGCGAAGTTGCGCCCGTTGGACTCCACCCGCGGGATGTAATTGTGCGCCTCCTCGAACACGATCAGACTCGGATGACGCTGGGCCGGCGGCGTCCAGAAGTTCAGATCGAACAGAAGTCGCGTCATTACCGCCACCGTCACGTCCACGATCTCGAAGGGAATGCCCGAAAGATCGACAATGGTCAGGTTGCTCCGCGGCTCGACTCGGCCGGTGAGCAGCCGGATCAAATGGTTCATCACTCCCGACACCTGTTCCAGCCCCGCCGCCTCCGAAACGTGCTCGTGAAAATAGCGCGAATCGCGCCCGTGCGTAAACGGCTGGAGCAGGAACTCGTACCGGCGGTCGTTGAATTTGGTTTGAATCTGATCGATCAGGCCCAGCAGCTTCCCGAAGTACAGCGGGTGAGGCGTTTCGCCCTCCGGATTGCCCCGGTTGAACTGGCATTTCTGGCGGCGCATCAATCGCTGCTGTTCATCAATCGGCAACGATCGCAGCGCGAGCTGGCTGAAGGCCAGGTGATCGTCGTTGAGCACGTAGCGGGCGTCGTTGAGATTCTCCGCGTACATTTTCAGGCGCTCAAGCGAGAAATAAATCGGGGTGTCCAACGTCAGTGCCTTGGTCAGATTCATTTCCCGGGCGGCGTCCTGTTTGAATTCCAGTACGGCCGTCCGCAGAAACGAAATCTGGGTGCTGACGTGCAGCGGATTGGACCGATCGACAAACAGCGCCTCAAGTTCGTCATATCGCAGCAGCCAATACGGCAGCACGAGATCCTCGGCACCGAGGTAAGTAACATTGGCGTTGAGCTGTCCGTCCTCGTCGGAAAACGCGGCCCGGTATTCGCCGTGCATGTCGAACAGCACAACCTGCGAATTCCGAAGATCGAGCATCTCCTGGAGCATCTTGGCCGTCGTGCAGCTCTTGCCGCTACCGCTGTTGCCCAGCACGGCCACGTGCTTGGCCAGGAGCTCGGTGCCAAGCACCTTGACGTCGAACTCGGGATTGAGGGCGAATCGTCCGAGCGAAAAGCTCTGCGGATGTTTCGAGCCGGACAGGAGCTGGTCAAAGCTCCCGAAAATCGATTCAAAGTCCCTTCGCACCGCGACCCAGACGTCGTCGCCGATGATCGGGTACTCGTTCACCCCGCGCACAAAACGCCCCGCCTGTATCTCACCCAGAAGCTGAACGGTCATTTCCATCTGCGGCTCGACGTCCACCACCGTCACTTCCTGACGCCCGGTGCTGACCACGAATCCGACGATGGTGCACCGATTCATCGGAATCGTGACATACGATCCGAGCTGGCCGACGCGATAGTTTTGGCCGTCATGCTCCATGTTCAGATCCTTGACCGTGATCAGAACGTGAAGCAGGCCGCTTTCCACCCGAACGACGTTGCCGATTTTCAATGGATTCATACAGATTCCTTTTATCGGACGCCGCCGAAGTTCGGCGTCACAGCGCCCGCGCGCGGAAGCTCCCAATCCTACATCGTACAATGTCGCCTGATTCCCAAGTCCCGCCGCCATTTCCGGCCAACCGGGCTGTCGGATCGGACGTTTGGTGTGGCGTAGCCCGGAAAGGACGTCCAGATTTGTCCGGATGGATCGAGGGCGTCGAAATCCTTGATGGGTCCGGATAAAATAGGAAGCCGTGTCAGACGCAATACGCCGACGGATCCATTGGCCCCGCCGGTCGCCAGGCTGCCCGGCCGAGGCACGGGTCGCGCCGGCGCTTGGACGCATTGGGAGACACCATTATGAATTGGACCGAACTGTTGATCCTGGCCGGGGCGGCCGTCGCTGTTATTGTCGTGGTCGTCATGCGCCGCGGAGGCGGTGGGTGAGGCACCCGAGGCTGTGACTAGGCGGTCGCCTGGTCCAAGTAAACGATTCCGCCATGGCAAACGATACGCCCCAGCCCGATTGGGCCGGCGGCGAGGAACCGGCCTCGCTGCCCTGTCTGGAAACAACCGGAAGGCGACTCACAACTGGACCTCGATCACCTCTTCGGTAATCGGCGACGGAATCGGATCCCCGTGTTTACGGAGACTTTCCAGGTAACCGGTGATCGCGTCTTTCATGTTGTCGATCGCTTCCTGGCGCGTGGTTCCCTGACTCCAACAGCCGGGTAGCGTCGGGCAATGGGTGACGTACTTTCCGTCCTCATCCTGTTCAATAACAACGCGAAATCGCATTTACTGCCTCCAGATCGGCCTGCTTAGAATTGTATCCCGGAGATCCCGGACAACCAATCCCGAATGGCCGACTCGGGAACATCGCTCCGCACGGCCGGGCGGCCCAAGTCCTCCAACAGCACGAATGTATGGTTCGCCCCACGCTTTTTCTTGTCCTTCCCCATCGCCTCAATGACAGCTGCCGCACGAACCGGCGCCCCAAGTGATGGAGAAAGCTCCAAGCGGTGCAGCATCGCCTCCAATCGATTCAGTTGCTTTTTGTCCAGCAGACCAAGCTCCACGGAGATATGACCAGCTGCAACCATCCCCAGGGCCACGCACTCGCCGTGTCGAAGGCGGAACTCGCACGCCTGCTCGATGGCGTGACCGATCGTGTGACCGAAATTCAGCAGCATCCGCTCACCGGTCCGCTCGAAGGGATCCCGGGCGACCATGTCGGCCTTTATGCAAACGTTGCGTTCGATCAATTCAGAAACCACGGCCGGGTCACGGGCCAGAATGGCTTCCGCATTCTGCTCGTGCCATGCGAAAAACTCCGGCGAGAATACGGCCGCATGCTTGACCGATTCGGCCAGCCCGGCCCGAAAGTCCCGATCCGAAAGCGTGGCAAGCGTGTCCGGATCGATAAGCACCATCGACGGATGATGAAACGCGCCGACCAGGTTCTTTGCCCCCGGAATGTTGATCGCGGTCTTGCCGCCGATGGCCGCGTCGATCTGGGCCTCAAGCGTCGTCGGCACTATTGCCCAGCGGATGCCCCGCATCCACGTCGCTGCCACGAACCCGGTCAAATCGCTGACCACCCCGCCGCCAAGCGCCACGATCACCCCGTCTCGACCAATTCCGTGTTCCGCTAGAAACCGATATATCCGGCCTGCGTTCTCAAAGCTCTTGGACGCCTCGCCCGGATCGATCAGGAATCTCGCAATGGGAATCCCGCCGCCGCCAAACGAACTCGCGGCTGTCTCGCCGTATATCGACGCAACATGCGCGTCAGAAACAAGAACGCACTGGGCGGGCTGTTCGTCGGGCAGGTTGTCGAGCCGCAGACCGATCTCTGCAATCAGGCCGGGCCGAACGACAACCGTCGTGGTCGCTTCTCCAAACGCAAACGTCAATTCATTCTTGTCTGCTTGCATCTTTCCGAGTCGCGACCGTAGAGGAGCGATTGGGGTGTCCTCCGTCGAACTTCACGTCTTGATACCACGTGGCCTGCCTCGATGATGGCGGCCAATTCAAAAAGTGTTCTATCGCCCGAGTTCCTGGCTCCGCCGCCACGCGGCCTCGATGCCCGCAACAATATTCTCGAATACCTGATGCTGCGTCATCGACTCGATCGCCGCCTGTGTAGTGCCACCCGGCGAGGTCACCTTTCGGCGAAGAATCGCGGCCGGCTCCCCGGTTTCGATCATCATCCGGGCGGCCCCCAGGCAGGTCTGTTTGGCCAGCACATCTGCGTGCTGCTTGGACAAACCGATGTGCTCGGCCGCGGCCGTCATTGCCTCGACAAAATAGTAGAAATACGCCGGCCCCGAACCAGACACGGCCGTGATGCCGTCCATCTGGGCCTCATCGTCGATCACCAGGCATCGCCCGCCGGCCTCAAAGATGCGCTGAGCACGAAGCAGATCCACCGCCAGGGCATGGGCCCCCTTGCACACCGCGCCCATCCCAGCGCCGACGTGGATCGGCAAATTGGGCATGGCCCGAACAACCCGGGGCGACGCCAGCTCCGATCCGCCAGCGGCCGACCCCTTTGAGAAGATGGCCTCGATCGAACGGGTTGAAACGCCCGCCATGATCGAAACGATCAAATGGTCGGGCCGAATCAGGTCGGAAAATCCCTCGCAGGCGTCCACGTACTGCTGCGGCTTGACCGCCAGAATGACGATCTCGCTGTTTTCGACAACGTGGCGGTTATCCGCCGATACTGAAATGTTGAATCGGTCGGCAAACAACTTTCGCCGGGCCTCCGAAGGATCGGCGGCCACGATCCGATCGGCGAAAAGCAGCGTATTCCGCACGATCGCGTGAACGATTCCCTCCGCCGCGTTTCCTGCCCCGATGACCCCGATTTCGTATTGTCTCATGTTGGCCTTTCGGAGTTTACACTTTCTTCGATAGCCGTGGCGAGCCGGGCGGATGTGCCCCAATACGCCATACTACACTTGTCATTCTACATTCGCGGCCGGGCAAGGCATTGGCAGACTGCGTCGCCTCCGCGGTCGCGCCATGTTCTCTGCTTCGCCCGTGATAGAATATCGACGTGCTGGAACTGGTCATCGAGTCCAATGCGGTCTTGCTTTACGTGAAGGCCGTTCCAGGGGCCTCTCGGACAAGGCTACTTGGCGAATGGAACGGCCGCGCCCGCATCGGCGTGGCCGCGCCGCCGGAAAAAGGAAGGGCCAACCGGGCCCTCGTCGAATTCCTCGCCAAATCGCTGGGCGTCGAACGAAGAGCGATCACCGTGATTTCCGGACAAACCTCGCCGCTCAAAACGATCAGGATCGAAAGGATTCAGCCCGACGCCATTCGCGCCGCCCTGCAATCCGGCCGATCCTGAAAACTGCCAATCTGGACTTTCGGGC
>JBGTDB010000168.1:0-10227 GCA_041748515.1 Phycisphaerae bacterium | reverse complement strand
CGAATGCAGATCGGCGTTGCCCCGCAGGCGCTGGCGATCTACGAGGAATTGTCCGGAGAAGAGAATCTCCAGTTCTTCGGGCGGCTCTATGGGCTGTCGGGTTCAGCCCTGTCCGATCGGGTTGGCTGGGCGCTCGATTTTGTCGGCCTCACCGACCGCCGGCGCGACGCGGCCAAGAAATACTCGGGCGGCATGAAACGGCGATTGAACCTGGCCATCGCGGTCCTGCACGAGCCGAAACTGCTCCTGCTCGATGAGCCGACCGTCGGCGTGGACCCGCAGTCACGCAACGCGATCTTCGACAACGTGCTTGCGATGCGCGACCGTGGAACGACGGTCATCTATACCACGCACTACATGGAAGAAGCCCAGCGCCTTTGCGACCGCGTGGCGATCATGGACAACGGGCGCATGCTGGCCCTCGACTCAGTCGGATCGCTGATCCGCGAACATGGCGGCAAGAGCACGCTGGTCGGCGTCACCGGCGATAAGGAAATCCGGATGGAGACGGATGATCCGGTGGCGGCGCTCTCCGATTTGCAGCGCAACGGCCCGATCCAGAGTTTCCACGTCGAACGGCCGAACCTCGAATCGGTCTTTCTCAATCTGACCGGAAGGAGTCTGCGGGACTGATGCGAAATGTGATCTCTCTGGCTCGGAAAGACTTGAAACTCCTGCTCCGTGACAAGCCGGGATTCTTTTTTACCTTCTTCTTTCCCGTTGTGTATGCGAGTTTTTTCGGCCTGATCATGGGCGGCATGGGCGGCGGCTCGGCGAGCATCGCTGTGGCCGTTGTGGACGAGGACGAAACCGATGGCTCGAGGGCCTTCGTCGAAGTCCTTCGCGCGGGCGCCGAACTTCGACTTCGCGAGGTGAATCGCGAAGAGGCGACGGAACTGGTCCGTAAAGGCAAATGCACAGCCTACATCATCCTTCCGGTCGGTTTCGGCGATCGGTATCAAAGGCCGTTTGCCCGTGGGATGCCGGAGATCGAAGCTGGAATCGACCCCAGCCGCCGGGCAGAGGCCGGATTGCTGCAAGGCGTATTGGCCAAGGCCATGTTCCAGAACACGATCGAAATGTTCACTGATCCCGAGAAGGCCCGGGCGTCGATTCGCGATTCAATCGCCGAGGTAACGGAATCAGAAGAAATCAACCCGTTCTGGCGGTCGACGCTGATGGCGTTTCTTCCGGCCCTGGATCAATTCCTTAATGAACTGCCGAAGAACGATGAAGTCAATGGCGGCCAGTCCGGAATCGCAATGCCGGACTTCGCCAATTTCGGGGTCAACATGGTCGAGGTTCGCCGCGAGCGGCGCGGCCCGAAATCGGCATTCGATATTTCGTTTCCTCAAGGTGCGGTGTGGGCCATGCTGACCTGCGCGGCGAGTTTCGGCATCTCGCTTGTTACCGAACGCACGCGGGGCACGCTTTTGCGCCTTCGGATGATGCCGGTCGGCCCTCGGGAGATTCTCGCGGGCAAGGCCGTGGCCTGTTTTGTCACCACGGCCGCGGTGACGGTTGCGTTGCTGCTCTTCGCGGGATTGGTGTTCGGACTGCGGCCGAATTCTGTGCCGCTGCTGGGATTGGCTATTTTCTGTGCTTGCATCTGCTTCGTGGGGATCATGATGCTGCTGTCGGTTCTGGGAAAGACGGAGCAGTCCGCCGCGGGAATCGGATGGGCCATTTTAATGGTCATGGCTATGATCGGCGGCGGAATGATCCCGCTGGCGTTTCTTCCCGACATGATGAGAACCATCAGCCACGTCAGCCCCATCAAGTGGACAATCTATGCGATGGAAGGAGCGGTCTGGCGAGGGTTCTCGCCCGCCGAGATGATGCTGCCGTGCGGCATCCTCGTCGCGATTGGCGTGGTGTGTTTTGCGATTGGCGTGCGGGCGTTCAGTTGGTCCGAACAGAATTGAAATCTCAAACCGGACTGCGCGAACTGCCGGCCGGAGATCAAAGGAGTTTAATCATGAAGCGGAACCTCTTCAGAAAGCAAGGGTACATCGGGACAATGGCAGCCGCATTGCTAGTTACGATCACGTCGTGCAACGCGCCGGGATCAGGGCCTTCTAACATCGAGCCGGCCTCTGAGGCCCAACTCCACCGGTGCGCGGCCGAGTTCTCGGCCAAGAAAGATCATTGTGAAAAGAACCTCCCGAGCGGAAGCGAGAAGCAGAACAAATGCCTGAACGGCGCGGCCGCGGCGTGGAACGCATGCCTGGCAGGAAAGCGGTAAGCCGGCCGATTCATACCAAACCATCGCAAACAATCGACCAGCCCGAAGTAGAGGATTTTATCGTCCCGTTCGGACTTCGGAGATGAATTGCGGATTCAGTCAGACATTGAAGTTTCCCAATCATGAACCTGACTACTTTAACTCCACGAGTAAGTTTGCGTAATAGGTGTCGTCCCGGCGCTTGTTCCCGGGCTGCGGATCGGAGTTATATTCGTTGCGCATGCCCAACTTTAGCTTCCATTCGTCTGCCTTCAGCGGGAAGAGCATCGCAGTGTCGAAAACCAGGCGGTAGTCGTCGAATCGCTCGAGGCTGGGCGAGTACATGGTTGAGTGGGTAAACTGCGACCACGGCGTCAGATCGACGCGATAGCCGAGATTCAAGTCGGCGATCGCGTCGTTGTTTGTGACACCGTTATCGTAGGATTCGTGTCGATAACCCACACCAACGGAAGTCTTCAGCTCATGCTCGGGCTTTTTCAGCCAGTAGTAGCCGACGCCGCCCGCAACCATCGCCCGAAGATCAAGATTCTCGAATTCGTCGTATTCCAATTCCGAACGCAGGTACCAGTACCATCGCTCACTGATAAGGTTTTCGTATCGCGAGCCGGCAATGTACTCATTCGCCGACCGTTCATCGTTCTGCTCGATGTATCGCCCCATGGCGTAGAAGGTGAGCAGATCCTCGGGCGTCTTGCGGTTCAGCTCAATGCGGCCGCGCCCGTCCAGCGAATCGGTGTTGCCCTCTTTTGCGACAATTCCGGCCTCGATGGTCGTGGTCCAATGGGGGCGATAGGCCAGTTTGGTTTTTTCGAGCTCGCCGCGAATGGCCACGACTTCCGGACTTTCCTGGTCCGGCCGCCATGCGGATTTGATCTTGGACGACACGATGGGCACGGGGCCAACAGTCGAGTTTACCACTGGGCCGGTAGCCGTAATCTCGACCGTGCCAACCAGGCGGTCGCCCGATTCGAGCTCGACAGTGATGGGCTGGTCAACGGAAATGCCCACGACTCTCGACGTGTCGATTTCCAGCTTCCCGGCGATATCGGTGACGATGATAACTTTGCCGGCAGCCCACTGCTCGACCTTGCCGACAAGGCGGCTTCCGTCAGAGGTGGTGATTGCGTCGGCCCAAGCCGTGCCGCTGGACGACACAATGGCAATCACGATTGCAACGGTTCCGGTATGTAGTCGCGCCTTGGACACACTGCCTCCTAATTCGCTCAAAGCCGAAGCGATCGCCCTCGATCGGGCCGCTTGAATTGATGTCGAATTCACAACTCAGATAATTCCGGCGGGCTTCTGTTGCGCGCGATTAGCTCGTCTCGCGCTTCACCAGGCGGCCCGCCGGCACTGGAGTTAGTCATTGTCAAACAAATTGTTTACACGATCGGTGATGTACGCGTCGATCGGATTAAGAATGGCTCCGCGAAGGAGCTGGATCAACACGTCGCGACCGTCAAGCGTTGTAGTGGTAGTGATCTGATCGAGCTGACACCCGCCGAACTGAAACATGGTCCCAAAAGCAAGCAACGCAAGGGCACCGCGCTTACGCGCACTTGTCACTAGATTCTTCATAAGGCCTCCATAGGGCAAGAAAACGGACGGTAGATCCCGGACCGCGCGGGCGACCACAGGCGGTAGATTAGAGACCGTCCAATCCGTCGTCAACCGACCTGCGTGGGCCGCGATTTCAGCAGGTCGCGGATTTCCGTAAGCAGAACCTCGTACTTGGTCGGCGGCGGCGGCGGTGCCGCAGCCTCGGCCTTCTTGGTCTTCATGATCCACCCCAGAAACTTGGCCACAAAGATAAACAACACAACGGCCACGATCAGGAAGTTGACCACCTCGCCGAGAAAGACTCCGTAGGGCACTTCTTGCCCTCCGATAACCCACTTCCAAGTGACATAGTCGCTTTCCGACGGGAGCACCACGCTGATAAGCGGCATGATGATCTGCTTGACTAGCGAATCAACAATCTTCCCGATCGCCACTCCAATTATCACGCCGATGGCCAAGTCAATCACGTTACCTTTGAAGGCAAAGTTCTTAAACTCCTGGACCAGGCTGTGGGCCCTTCTTGTCGGATAAAAGTGTCCGGAATCGCTTGCCGCGCACATGGATCTTTCTCCTTCTGATCTAGGAAACCAGGATACTAAACGCCGGCCGATGCCGGACCATTGAGCGAAATCATACTTCACTTGTCGGAAAATCCACCATTTGCAACCAACGGCCATCGCGAATTAGGATGAACAACGTTGTGCATGGTAAAGATCCAAGCGGAATCCAGGCTATGAAGTATCCTTACTACGTTATCGATGCCTTTGCTCTTGAACCGTTCACCGGAAACCCAGCGGCCGTCGTGCTGGAAGCCGGCGGGCTGGACGAGCAAGCCATGCAACAAATCGCCGCCGAGTTCAACCTCAGTGAGACAACTTTCATCTTGCCAGGCGATTCAGCGGAAGTATCCAGCGTCCCGACCGTCCGATTTCGCTGGTTCACCCCAACTACCGAGGTTGACATGTGCGGCCACGCAACCGTCGCGGGCATCCACGCGTTGGTCGCCACCGGCTTTCTCGAGCGACCCGGCCCAGCGAAATCAATTGTGCTCAAGATTCAAACAAAGAGCGGGACGCTTACCGGATTTGTGGAGGCCCTTCCGAGCGATAGCAGGCAATTCATGATCTGGCTGGAAATGATCCCGCCGACTCTGACGAAATGCCAAATCGACGCTCTGGAATATGCTCGGGCCCTTAACCTCTCCAATGAGTCGTTTGATGTGTCGCTGCCGCCTGTCACGACTCAGGACCGCGACATTCTGGTGTTTGTCCGCGATTTCATGGTCCTCAACGGGGCCGCCCCCGATTTCGCGACGTTGGGGGCCATCCTGAGTCGAGCCGGACTACGCGGGCTTTGTCTGGCCACGACACGGACGGTGACGCCGTCGCTGCACGTCCAGTCGCGATTCTTCGCTCCCACGGCCGGCGTTGATGAAGACCCGGTGACCGGGAGCATGCACGGGCCGCTGGCGGCTTACCTTGCGGCAAACGATCGTGCCCCGGCCGATGGGGAGATTGCGGCGATGTCGTGCGGACAGGCCAGGCCGGGCGGACGCGGCGGACTGCTTCATGCCTTGGTTCGTACAAGACCAGACGGAAATCTATCCGTCCGCATCGGCGGGCGGGCGTTCACTGTGATGCGCGGCGAACTGTTTGCTTGAATTTTCTGAAATCCTGAAACCTTGAATCCCGGTTTCGCAGTGATCATGCCAATGGCAGAATTGTACCAAGGATGGTTTCAAATGAACCGGCAACCCGTATAATTCGAATGTGCATTGTTTGCCAAGAAATCAGCGACATCGGTACAGATCCAAACGATGATGACCATGAACAATGACGCGAACTGGCGGCTGGGGGTTGTCTCATTCTTGAATGCCAAGCCACTCATTGCCGGGCTGGATTCGGAACCGGGTATCGATTTGATATTCGACGTGCCTGCTCGATTGGCTGACCTGCTTGAAAGCGGTACGGTTGATGTCGCACTGATTCCGGTGGTCGATCTACTCCAGGGCGATCGCGGCTGGCGGATCGTTTCGGACGCTTGCATTGGGTGCGACGGCGAAACGCTCACTGTTCGTGTTTTTTCGCGTGTACCGCCCGAGGCCATACGTCGGCTTCACGTGGACGGTGATTCGCACACATCCGTCGCATTGGCAGCCCTTATCTGGCAGGAGCTCTTCGGCACACGGCTTGAAATTGCCGCGTTTTCCGGCAACGAAACCGTGGACAATTGCGAAGCCGTCCTGCTTATCGGCGACAAGGTCGTCAACAACACACTTGTCGATTACGACATTGAAACAGACCTGGGTTCATGCTGGAAGTCGCTGACGGGGCTTCCCTTCGTGTTCGCCGTCTGGGCCGCCCCGCCCGGGCGCGATACGTCGCAACTTGCATCGCGCCTTTCGAAGGCGCGGAACGCAGGGGTTCAATCGGCTGAGCTGATTGCAGCTGACTTCGGCCCGGCCGCGAACTGGCCGGTGGCGCTTGCCAAGCGATATCTGACCAAGCGGCTGAAGTTCGAGCTCGGCCCGCGACAACGGGAGGGCATGGCGCTCTTTCTCTCCTTGGCCAAGAAACATGGGCTGATCGAACCCACGCGGGAGCTTGTCTTCGCATGACAGCCGTCGCACCATCCGGAACGAACGTTGGCGTTTCGCGACTTTCGGATCGCGAAACGCTTGAACTCATTCGCGACTGCCCAATCCACGAGCTCGGCCGGCGTGCGCATGAAGTAACCATGCGGCTGCACCCTGAGCCTTATCGCACCTACGTCGTCGATCGAAACATCAACTACGCGAATTACTGCTCAGCCAAATGCATCTTCTGTAATTTCAAAGCTGATCCGCCCGGCACGGATTCGGGACGAAGAGACTTGTCCAAAGGCTATGTACTTTCGTTCGACGACATCGGACAGAAAATTGACGAATTGCTTGCCATCGGCGGAACACAGATCCTGATGCAAGGCGGGCTTGTTCCGGCGGAGCTGCTGCCTTTTTCCTGGTATCTCGACCTGATGCGCTTCATAAAGCGAGCCTATCCGCAAGTGCATATTCACGCCTTCAGCCCACCGGAAATTCATGCGTTCAGCGAAATATTCGGATTAACTGTGCGGGAAGTGTTGTTGCGGCTCCAGGAGGCCGGGCTCGATTCGATTCCCGGCGGAGGCGCCGAAATCCTCGTCGATCGCGTTCGGAACAAGATTGCGCAGGGAAAGACCACGACCGAGCAGTATCTAAACGTCATGCGGGAGGCGCATGGAATCGGCATGAAGACGAGCATCACCATGATGTTCGGCCATATCGAAACGCATGAGGATAGGGTCGAGCATCTCCGACGAGTTCGCGACCTTCAGGATGAAACGGGCGGGTTCACGGCGTTTATTTGCTGGACTTTTCAGCCTGGTGATACTCCCCTAGGTCGGATCCGCCCATTGCCGCCTTTGGCTGGCGGAATTCCCGACGGGCAGCACCTGCTCCTTGCGGACGCGAACGAGTATCTTCGCATGTCTGCCGTAGCTCGCCTTTATCTTGACAACATTCCAAACATCCAGTCAAGTTGGGTAACACAGGGTTTTAAAATCGGCCAGCTTGCGCTGTTCTTTGGCGCGAATGATATGGGCTCCGTCATGATGGAAGAGAACGTCGTTTCGGCTGCGGGAACCGTTTTTCAAATGAATGAACATCAGATCAGAGAGTCCATTTGCTCGGCGGGATGGGAACCTAGGAAACGAAACTTCTTCTATCAGGTGCTTTCCTGACGAACTCGTTCAAAAATGCCGCTATACACGAATTTTTCCTTCCCTAGTGTCCGCTCTCGAGTCTTCGAAATCGCAGGCCTCGGGGTTTTCGAATTTTCGGATTTTTGTAGCATTTAGCGGACGCTCTCTGGTACAATCGCATTCTGGTTTGCAATTGCGACATGAGTGAGATTGACTTGCGATCCAATGCCAACGAGGAGCATTTATGGCTTGCTCCGCGGTTTGACCGTGTCGGGGCATGTCCTTTGGGTGCTCCCGTTTCCGGACTGATCGAAGTCGATTCACGCATGTCATATTGGGAAGATTAATTTCTGTCATTACAGCAAAGTGTCTTTGGTCCATGAATTTGCCCCAAATATTCATGGTTAAATTGACTTCGCTGAGCTGAAAACCTACGGAGAGTCTGAGCGTCGGAGGTCTAGGCGGCGCTCGGATTGTCGCGACCGTGGCGAAAACTGAACTTGAAGAAGTAATTCGAAAGCGTGCCCGCGCCGACCTGATTCTTAGTTCGGATAGGGGCGAGGCAGACTTATTCCTTTGGGAACAAAGCTGTCGCGTGGCAGAAAGCGCCCGTTTGATTGCAGGTCTTCCGGAGGTCGCGGCGCAGGTGCCTGACGAACTGGCCTCGTTTATCGCCGGGTTATATCACGCGGCGGGTTGGGCCGTTCGCTGTAGACATGGCGAAGTCACGCGGTATGACGTGCTCCTCTCCCCGATTTCGGAAAGTATCGCGGAGATGGGAGCCAACCTGGCCGAGAAATCCCTTGGTGGGATCGTTCCACAAGATTCGCTGGAACGCGCTATCCGAGCTGTCCGCTTCCGCATTGACAGGAATGTTGAATTTATAGAAGCCAAAATTGTCGCCGAAGCGGAGAATCTGGAGGAATTTGGTTTGACTCCACTATGGATTGCTATCCGAAGGGGCATGCTTGAAGGGAAAGGAGTCAGCGCCCTCCTGGAAAGCTGGCGACGCAAACAGGAATACCATTTCTGGCCGGCGAGGCTTAACGATTCATTTAGGTTCGCCCTAGTCCGTGAAATGGCCCGCGAACGCCTGGCAAGCGTCGAGCGATTCATGGTGGATTTGGCCGAACAGAGTTCCTCCGGCGACCTTTCGAGGGTTATCATTGGGGCATCTGGGGTGCCGAGCAGCTAACTGGCGGTTCTAACAGGATAAGAGCCGATAACGTTCCGCGAGGCCAGCCTTTGCCCCAGATGGCTTCTGGACACGCTTGGCCTTTCGGCCTATAATGCGACTGAATCGTTGGGGGGACGGCCGAGGACGGTTCGCATCAGCTTTGCGGGGTCTCGGCTTAACGGCAACTTTGGGGCTTGGGGTTTGAACTATCCTTGCGTCGACTTTAGAGCCTTACTCCCCATTTGACTTTTTGTTGTCTTGCCCGCGCTAAGGTGGCAGCTTGGTTTGAATCGAGCGACATTGATGCGGGCTTGGTGTTGGTTGCGTCGCCGGTTGCACGGCGTCAAGGTGCATGAACATGGGGGTGGATTGGGTGCCTGAGTTGCTTCCATCCCGATTGTCAAGAGAAGTGTCAACGAAACAAGGGGACCGGATAATGACCAAGAGCCTGGTATCAATCAAGCTCGTCTGCGCGACCGCCTTTATGTCCGTCGCGACATCGACAGCATCGGCGATTACATTTGCCCTCAAGCCTGTGAAAAAGAATAACGTGGCTGTCGTCGCGAATTGCACGTCCAATGGCTGTTTCATTGACGCCGTCCCAGGCGACGAAATTGAGGTGGAACTTCGGATATCCAATTTCGCAGCGCAGCTTCCTGGGGGAGCTCAGGGGTATCAAGCCAGAATTGAGGGCCGCATGGGCGCTCAAAGTGGGCCGAATCCAAACGGATTGGTACTCCCCAAAGGATGGACAGCACCGCTCGATTCAATCCCATGCCTCAATGACAACCAGTGCGTCGTCGCCGCCGGTCTGGGGTTTACGTGTAGCTTGCAGACTGGCCGATGCGTAGGTCCAGGACACAGCCCCATTTCTGGCGCGGTGATCACCACGTCTAATCCGAATTACATTTTTGGCGAACTTGATAGCATTTCTGACGTAAATCGCGCTTCGCTCAACTATTTGTTTTTTGCTACGGCGCTTGGAGGTCCTGGCGCGGTTGTTCTGGATCCCGGCGGCGGGGTCGAGTTTTATGGTGGAACCTATATCCTGATCGTCAAGGATTTCTCCTGCGGAACATATACGTTCGGCTTCCGAAGGACCGTGGACGATACATTGATTCACGGGTCCAATTTGGTACCCATTCAACCGGATCCTGCAATTCCGTTGGTTATTAATCTTCCTCCGTGCGGACCGATTAAGGACATTTCCGATCCACCGCATTGTGCAATCGACGCCCGACGACCTCACCCGAATAACTCAACTGAGCCGCCTGAGGGGATCAATTCCGTTAAGTGGACGTTTGACGTCTCTACCCTGGGAATGATTCCAGCACACTTTACGACATCTATGGTTCCCGCGGGAGCGCCGACAAACTCGATTACGACCGTGCAATCAATGGTGAACGACCTTCAGATCAACCTAAGCACAGTGCTTGCGACAAATCGCTGGACGTGCATTGAGCACAATGCGTCGAGTCGTGAGCATTGTTACGGCGCACTGCCAGGCGACGTGAATCAAAGCGCAACG
>JBGTDB010000167.1:0-4069 GCA_041748515.1 Phycisphaerae bacterium | reverse complement strand
ATCGGTCGGCCCAGCACGTACGCCGCGATCATTCAGACCATTCAGGATCGGCAGTATGTCGATTTGACTGACCGGAAACTTCATCCCACGGCTCGGGGCGAGATGGTCACCGACAAGCTCGTGGCCCATTTTCCGGAAATCATGGATCTGAAGTTCACCTCCTTCATGGAGGAAGAACTCGACAAGATCGAAGAGGCTCACCTCGACTGGGTGCACGTGCTCCGTGAATTCTATGATCCATTCAAGGCCTCGCTCGACAAGGCCCAGACTGAAATGGAGCGGGCCCGGGCCGAACCGAGTGAATACACTTGCCTCGAATGCGGCAAGCAAATGGTTTACCGCTTCGGCAGGAAAGGTCGCTTTCTCTCCTGCTCAGGCTATCCGGAGTGCAAGACGTCGATGAACATCGACGACGAAGGCAAACCGGTGAAGGAAGTCGTCGGCGAAAAGCCGTGTGAGCTGTGCGGCAAGCCGATGATTCTGCGACGAAGTCGCATCGGACCCTTCCTTGGGTGCAGCGGCTATCCGGAGTGCAGCAACACGCTGCCTTCCGACGACGAGGGCAACCCGCTCCGCAAAGTCAAGGCCGAGGACGTCCACGAAAAATGCCAGGAGTGCGGCTCCGAAATGGCCGTCAAGTTTTCACGCGGGCGATCGTTCATGGGTTGCGCGGCCTATCCAAAGTGCAAAGCCACCATGCCCCTGCCGCCGGGAATCTACGTCGAGAAACCCAAGCCCGAGGACGCCGGAGTTCGCTGCGACAAGTGCGGCCGGGCAATGGTCATTCGCAAGAGTCGCCGCGGCCCATTCCTGAGTTGTTCCGGCTTTCCGCGTTGCCGCAACGCCATGCCGATGGAAAAGCTTGACGAACTTCGGGCGAAAAACGAAGCCGGGGAAATCCCCGATGCTCCGCCCGAGTCCAACGGCCGCACTGGAAAGCGTGGAAAAGCCAACAAGAACGTTCCGCGAGATAAGGCCGGGAAGATTGACTTGGCAGCTCTTGGGCCGCCGCCGCAGGGGTTCGCCTGGACCCGTACCGGCCGTCCGGTTGTCGAAACCTGGCCCGAAGAGCCGTTGGAATGCCCCGATTGCGGCAAGGAAATTTCCCTGAAGAACGGCCGCTACGGCCCCTACTTCGGCTGCACGGCCTATCCCAAGTGCTCATTCGTTTCCAACCTTCGGGGCGACGCCAAAAAGCGCGCCGAGGCCGAAAGTCCGACACCCGCTAAACCAAAGCCCATTCCGACTGACATTCGTTGCGAGGAATGCGGCGAGCCGATGTTGATCCGCACCGGCCGAACCGGACCGTTTCTCGGTTGCAGCAAATACCCCAAATGCCGCTCCAGCAAACCGCTTCCCGAGGGCGCAAACGTTGAGGAACTCGCCGCGGCAAAGTAGCACGCCGGCGATCATTGCAACGTGAATGCCGGCTCCTGCCGTTGCGAATTAGCTGGGTATGGAAAGCTGATGGACCTCGTCAGCGATTCATTCGACCTCGGTATTCAGGGCTTGAAGAATCCGGTGGCGAACCTCGGGCTTGTAGAGATTGCCGAGATGTCCGCCGCTGGGGAGGAACGTTGCGTTCTGGGGGCCCAGGGTATCAATCAGCCACTCAATGTCTTCGACGGTTACCAGAAAGTCATCGTAATTGGCGACGTGTCGAATCTTTCCGCTCTTGCGAAGTGCATCACCGATTGATCGCAAATCGTTGAGCGCAAGCAGCCGCTCGGCGTCCGCTTCGCTGGGCTGGTCGCCCATGTAGTATGGCAGCACAAAACCAAAGGCGTATTCCATCAGGGAGTAATCGAAGATCTCTTCATAGGCAGCGCTGCGGCGGAATGGCGTGCGCTTCGTCAACAAAACGCCCATGTCGTGGCGCTGCTGGCTTTCGAATATAATGCTCTGGAGCGTCAGGCGGAAACTCAGCCCGATGAGAAACCGGGCCTCCAGCTCCGTGAACGGCAGCGGCTGATCGGGCTCCAGTTTTCCTCTGCCCAGGGCGATCCCCTTGCCAAGCATATGCCTGATGCGCTCGGCGCGCTCATCGGGCGGAAAGGCAAGCGGGCTGTTGTAGAAGGCATCGATTTCTCTGGCGCCGTGCAGCAGTCGCACGGGCGCGTCGAGCGTGACGTACCGGTCGAACTTAATCAGCTCATTGTCCGGGCGTTGCTCTTGGGCGGCGATGTAGAACGCATGGAAGGCTCCCATCGAGTAGCCAAGCAGGCGGCGCGGGCCAATATGCCCGGGAAACCGGCGATCCAGGTCTTTGGCCACGGCATCCAGAGCAACGTATACGTCGTTGGCATCCACCGGTGTATGGCCGGGGACGGAAACCGTCGAAGCCTGTCGCATGAACTCCCAATTGAAGGCGCTGCTGATGATTGCCACGGAATAGCCTTCGCGCCAGACCAGGTCGGCTATAGCCTGCGCCTGAGAGCTTTCCCTATGGGCGCCGAGACCGGGCAGAATAAAAACGATCGGCGCCGCGGGCCTATCCTGGATTCGGAAGCTGAATGAGAGCTTTCGGCCGGTAGCAGGGAGATGAACGCGCCTGGTCTTCAAGCGCAGCGAACTCGCCTCAACATTTGCGGCCATGAATTGCCCTTGCAACGTTCTCACGGCCGGGCCGGTGTCCGGTTCGTATTCGAAATTGGCGATATCGCGATCTCTATCCAACAACCAGAATACGCGCGTCAGGGCGTAAGGATCATGAGTCGTTCGAATGAACTTCCCGTACACATGGTACGAGTCCGCACTCTCGTTGAATGATAGAAACGGCCTGAATGGGTAATAGTAATAGAACGCCGGATCAGTCAGCCAGTCGGGGATAAGTCCAACCGCGTCACGGCCGGTGCTGGGTCCAATAAACGGCAGTGACAGGTATCTCGAATTCTTCCAGCCGGCGTGGGCGAAAACCAGTCCAAAATCCTCATCGCCGGCCTGAATGCCGAACTTCCTTTCGGCGACGTCAAAAAGGCCCAGAACGCCCAGAGTGGAATTGATGAGAAATCGCCTAGTTTCATTACGGGCCTGTTCTCGCTTGTCCTGTAACAGACTGGCAAGGGCGCGTCTTGGGAACAAGAGGTTCTTACCGAATCTCGTCACGGCATTTCGCACCGGTGCGGGCACGACTTTCGCATAGCCGCGGCCCACGGGTTCGAGAAACCCGAGAACCAGGCCGTCATTCATCGCGGTCACCGTCCGGTTGAACGGCTCAATGGGGTCGGCGAAATCCAACGCGTGAATCTCGAGTGCGTGGAAATACTCGGCGCCGGGGCCGGTGTAGTTTGTCCAATCGCGCTTTTTTACCGGCGGCGCGCAACAGGCGACGCCGAGGGCGAGCATGCAGAGGATGCAGGTGTAAATTCGAGCGCGGAGTCGGGAGCGAATGATCCAACTTGGTCGCCTATTGCCTCCCCCTGCCGATCGGAACATCCTGACTCTCCTTCTTCAAGATTCCTATCGACGCCTTGCAGAACCGCCCAAATCAAACCGGGGCCGATATCGACACCGCCTTCGCCCGGCGCAAGAATCCAATCCAACCACCGAACCCATTTAATTTTAGCCGTTTGAGCGGCCCAGTTTCGCCGCGCCGGGTCCATAGTTATCGGCTGTGATCGTACAAGCGCATGAAAGGTGGGATTCCTGTCCCTAGATTGGTGAATTATTAAGCCCTCGACGAACAAACGACCGCAAAATCTTACGCCAGATGTCCCTCATTCACTCGATTTCACCTCGAATTTGGGTTCGTTTCACCTTGCCCGAATTGATCGTAAGTTCTTTATTGACAATAAGTTAGCTCACTTTCGTTTGGCTTCGTTTGGTATATTTTTTTCTTGTGTTGTCGCATCCCTTTCGCCGCATCAAAACCCATTTTTTACCAGCAGAGTCAGAACGCGGCACGTGATCGGCTCACAAGGTACTTCTGGTAAGGCGCGCGGACGGCCGGGCCTGTCGGCGGGCAGGTCGGCCACTCTTAACGTCTCGGCTGGCGGTGCTGCTTGGTGGCCTTGGTCATTCTCATGAAAGTGGTCCGGCCGCCCCCGATTAGGAGACGGCCGGACCGCGC
>JBGTDB010000166.1:0-18525 GCA_041748515.1 Phycisphaerae bacterium | reverse complement strand
ATCGAGCTGTAATGGACGAAAATGTCCTTGCCGCCGTCGGGTCCGGCGATGAAGCCAAACCCCTTCTTGACGTCGAACCATTTCACCACGCCGTTCGGCATAACCAAATCCTCCACCGAACACGGAAGGAATATGTGATCCCGCGGAATCACACGCCCGCGGGCGAAATGCCGTTCGTTCAATCGGGCAGCGCTCTGAATGCACACCCGGTTAGGAGGCCGCGGTGGCGGTTTCCTCCTCCGTCATGGCCGCCTTGCGCGAGAGCTTGATCCGGCCCTGATCGTCGATCGAAATAACTTTGACCCGGATCACGTCGCCGATCTTGACCACCGAATCGGCAGATTTAACGTATTCGGTATCAAGCTCGCTGATGTGGCACAGGCCGTCCTGCCCCGGCGCCACCTCGACGAACGCGCCGAAGTCCTTCACGCTGCTGACCTTGCCGGTGTAGATCTTTCCGACCTTCACCTCGGCGGTGACGGCTTCGATCATTTCGATGGCCCGCTCGGCGCCCTTCATTTCGAGACAGGCAACCATGATGGTGCCGTCGTCATCGATTTCAACCGTCGCGCCGGTCTCGGCCTCGATCAACTTGATGTACTTGCCGCCCGGTCCGATCACCTTTCCGATCTTCTCTGGATTTATCCGAATGGTGAGAATCCGCGGGGCGTACTGGCTGGTTTCCTTTCGCGGCGCCGGCAATGCCTGCAACATGGTTCGCAGAATCTCGATGCGGGCCTCACGGGCAAGTTCGAATGTCTCGACAACCAGCTCGTGGGCCAGGCCGCGACCCTTCAGGTCGAGCTGCACGGCGGTGATGCCGCGCTGCGTACCGGCCACCTTGAAGTCCATTTCGCCGAAATGGTCCTCCTCGCCCAGAATGTCGATCACCAACTGGCGCTTCTCGCCATGCTGGAACATGCCGACGGAAATTCCCGCGACCGGTTGCTTGATCGGCACGCCGGCATCCATCAGAGCCAGGCATCCGCCGCAAACGGAAGCCATCGAGCTGGAACCATTGGATTCCATGATTTCGGAGACAAGCCGAATCGTGTAGGGGAACTTTTCGACGGGCGGAAGTACGGCTTCGAGGGCCTTTTCTGCGAGATTGCCGTGGCCGATTTCCCGGCGGCTCGTGAATCCCACCCGCTTGACCTCGCCGGTGCAAAACGGCGGGAAGTTGTAGTGAAGCATGAACTTCTTGCTGTATTCTTCGTTCAGTCCATCAACGACCTGCTCGTCCCGGCCGGTGCCCAGCGTCGCGACGCACAGGGCCTGTGTTTCGCCCCGCTGGAAAAGCGACGAACCGTGAACGCGCGGGATGACGCCGACTTCGGCTTCGATCGGGCGGATTTCGTTGGGATCGCGACCGTCGGAACGAATGCCTTCCGTGACCACCATTTCGGCGATGATTTCGCCTTCGATCTGGTCAAGGATGTCCTTGATGACTGACCAGGCGTGCGGCGGCTTGGCCAAGTCTTCCGGACAGTATTCGGCCTTGGCCGACTTGTAGACTTCCTTGACGGCCGAATAGCGTTCCTGCTTGCCGGAGACCTTCCGGGCTTTCCGCAGATTGTCTTCGAATTTCTTGCGCAGTTCGGCGATCAGATCGTCCAGCGGCGGGGGCGGCGTCCAATCTTTGGGCTTGCCGGCTTTCTTCTGAAGTTCGTCGATCATCCCGCATATTTCGAGGAGCGCCTTGTGGCCGAATTCGATGGCCCCGGTAACAACCTCTTCAGAAACCTCGTTGGCCCGAACTTCGATCATGTTGATCGCATCGCGATGCCCTGCCAGGACCATTTCCATCGTGGCCTGTTCGATTTGCTCCTGCGTGGGGTTCAAAACATACTCGCCGTCCACGTAGCAGACGCGGCAGGCGCCGCTGGGTCCTTCGAAGGGAATCGGTGAGACCGACAGGGCCGCCGCAGCGGAAATCATCGCCAGAATGTCCGGCTCGTTCTGCTGGTCGGTCGAGAGCACCATGGCTTGGATCAGCACCTCGTCGCGAAACTCCTTGGGAAACATCGGGCGGATGGGGCGGTCGATCATCCGCATGGTCAGAATTTCTTTATTCGTCGGGCGAGCCTCGCGCTTAAAAAAGCCGCCGGGAAACTTTCCGGCGGCGTACGTTTTCTCGCGATAATCCACGGTGAGTGGAAAGAAATCGAGTCCTTCTCTCGCGGGGCCGGTGACGACCGCGCAGAGGATGACAGTATCTCCATAGGTCACCAGGACGGTGCCGGCCGCCTGCTTGGCCAGCCGACCTGTTTCGATTCGAAGTTTCCGTCCGCCAATTGTTCGTTCTATAAACTCAAGTCCCATTCTTCGTCGTCTTTCAATTCCGTCAGCAACTAACTGACACTATTTCTAAACGGCGCCGAGCCCAATGCCCGGCCAATGCTTTCCGTCGTCATTAACAAATTGGATAAGGCGATCCGCGCGGGGCATGTGAGAATCGACAGCCCTTCCGTCAGTACGGACCAGCCACCATCGATGTGTCATGTGCAGTGCCTGCGGGCATGGCCCGCTCAAATCCGGCTTCCCGGCGTGCATCGCCCGCTTTGAGCCAGCCTGGCAGGCCGCACAGCCGGATGATCGCACCTATTCCGAGAGAGCCGGTTACTTCCGCAGGCCCAAGTCCGCGATGATGCGCTGGTACCTGGCACGATCGGTTCGGGTGAGATATCGGAGAAGGCTGGATCGCCGACCGACCATCTTCAGCAGCCCACGTCGGGCCGCATGGTCCTTGATGTTGCGCTTAAGATGCTCCGTGACTTCCAGGATGCGGGATGTTAGCAGCGCGATTTGAACCTCGGGGGAACCGGTGTCCCCCTCGTGTGTGCGATGCCGGTGGATGACCTCCGACTTTACTTCAACCGTCATTGTCACGATCTGCAAACTCCGATACTTTCCGCCCTTGCGGTTTTCCCAATCGCAGGTGCCTGCGTGGTTCCTCTAATGTCTCGAAAACGTCCCATTAACCTTTTCAACCCCGGAACTGTACACGGAGGCGGCAGGGCTTTCAAGGAGCCTTAAATGGGGATTTCGCGGTCGGCCGTGAAGCTGCTTTGGCAGAAAACGGCCGACGCCGTTTGACACCGCCCACCGTAAATCCAGGATTCATCAGACTTCGCCCGCTCGGCGATGAGAAAATGAGCATAAAGCCCGCGCCACGCCTGTCACCAGTGGCAGCTCGATTTTACCAATTAAACCAATTTAATGGTAAAATAGGCAGATCTATCCGTTTGAGCCGGTCTGGGAGGCTTGGGAATTGGCGAGAATCGGTCATTTTCATTGCTTCGTGAGTACCGATTCGGTATCCTGTTAACTCATATTGGGCAGGGGTCTCTCTCTCGGGCAAGAGCGGTCCTTGGGTTTCCCTTCAGTGTCGAAGTGGGTCGAATGGGCTCGGCCACTTGTCGACATCCCCCAACCGATCGGCGGCTGCGTTCAAGAGCGCGGTTCGCCGGAAGTTCGCTGAAAATGGTGCGGTGCATCGTTCGAAGCGCGCTTGGGTTCTGCGAGGACTAATAAGGTAATCCGCGCGGACTTTGATGGAACGGGAGTTTGGGCCAGTTTCGCTTGGAGCGTCTTGGCCGCAATTTTCTTATAACTGAAAAATGGTCGTCAGGGCCAGCCCTCGCCGGAAGCTTTGGCTTTCAGAATAAGGTTTGGCCGTCTGACGTTGGATACAGACAACATGGAACGCTTAACTTCGCGTCGACACTTTTTGGGAGGGACTGACATGGGACGCCCCGTCATCCTGGGATCGAACATTGTTACGAGTTGTAGCCGCCCGCCATTTCGGCGGTCGGCCCGCTTTTTCGCGCTGCTTGGTGTGGGGCTCGCTGTTTTGACGGCGAGCACCGTCGTTTCCCTGGCCGGTGACATTCAGCCCGGCATAGACCTCTGGCAAACTCCGCCAGGGGCCAGCTCGCATGATTTTGGCGGCTCGCCGATTCCGCCGGATTTTTTCAATCCGGGCTCGGAGCCCTTTGACGGGGTCGTCAGGCTCCAGGGCAATCCCCTTCCCCTTGGACTGGACAGTAACTTCGGCCCACAACCTTATGACACGGTTGTGGTGCGCCGGCTTCCCGCGCACTTTCCCAGCGGTGTATGTCCTGCTGAAACCACAATTCCCATTGAGATCGTCGCGCTCGACCTGGTCAGCATCCAGCCAATAACTGTGACTTATGGCGGATCAGGGTTTGCGGAACTCTGGGACGTCCGCGTTTGTCTTTCCGGCCTGATGAGCGGTCAACCTGCCGGCACAATGACCATTCGTCATGAGTGCCCCGACGGCGGAACCTTCGATTCCGTTCTGCCCGTTGTGCCGAAGTTCACGTTCACGAATCCGGGAACCGGTGCCGTGCGGGTGCTTGATTGCGGCGATCCGGCCACGGGTTGTCCACCGATTATTCTGCAAAATCAGTGCCCGTCGGGGTGGGTTCATACACCGCATCCGATGTTCGGCATTTTCACGGCGCCCGGCGGAATCGCGTTTGACGGTAGCTGTAGCGGAACGCTAGGTCAGCCACTGCCCGGCACCAGCAATTTTGTTCCGGGCCTGTCCGCCATTCCCTGCGCATGCAACTCGCCGACTTCGACCTGCGGAAACGGCCTCCGAGAAGGCGTGGAAGAATGCGATCCTCCCGACCCGATGAGCCTTTGTCCCACTTCTTGCGTGCCCCCGGGTTTGCCAGGTGAGTGCACCTGTCCGGGCGGCCCTCAACCGGGTGTACAGCAGAAGAGAATAACCAACGAATTGGCTCTCTTGGCATCGCACGGCGTGATCCCCGCGGAAGAGCCGGAGCCAGATACAGACGGCGATGGTCACGGCGATTTTTACGACAATTGCCCCGATGATCCCAACCCCGACCAGGCCGACTGCGATTGCGACGGCATCGGCGACATCTGCGACCCGGACAACAGCTCATGCGTTGCTTGTTGCCTGCCTGACGGGCGCTGCGTCCAGAACATGCCGGTGGCCGATTGCGAGGCTCAGCGCGGCCTAAGCCGTGGGCCCGGATCGATCTGCCTCGGCGATCAGGATGGTGACGAAATCGACGATGCCTGCTTCGCGCCGCCGTGCGTGGAGTGCGGCCCCGGCGATCACTTCATTCACGTCCCGGTCGATTGTCCGGCCGGCGGAAGCGACCAGGACACGCTTCCATCGGGCGCGGTCCTGGGTCTTGACCTTGATTTCGATTGCATCGCCGACGTGAACGCGATTCTTGGTGGCCCGGTGACCATCGGCAAGGTGGGCCCCCTGGACGACTCAGCCCACTATCCCGGCCTTCGAAACGTGGATGGCCACACCGACGTGATCGACACCGAGATTATTGCCATGCAGCTCACCGGTGGCGGCGTGACGCTTCGCGCCGGAGACGGTCTGGGCCTTATACCTTTGCCCCCAACACTGGGTGCCGTGGCGGAAGTGCAGGCCCCGAATACGCACCTGGTAGATAGTTTCTTCGACGTGTATGTCGAGATCGAATTCGGCGGAACCTATTATTACAACGAAAGCGCGATTCGCGTCGGGCAGATCATCGATTGCCTGCCGCCCAAGGCAAATTACCACCACATTTCGGGCTGCACGCCACTTTATGACACACCGAATCCGCCGGCCGGTTCCGTGCCCATCGCTAACCTGGTAGCCGCGAACCACTTCACCTATCCGGCCTGTTGTTTGCCGGACGGCTCCTGCGTTCCGAATACCGCGGTCAAAAAGTGCCACCTACTCGGCGGAACTTCAGTCCCGAGCTGTCTGGGCGATTCCAACGGAAACATGATCGACGATGCCTGCGAACCGTCGTGCGAAGTCGATCCGGCCAGCCCCACCGGCTGCACCGATTTCTGCCCGCCGCCGGTCGGTGCCAACCAGCAGTGTTTGCCCGTTTCCTATGGGTGCAATGCGGACAATCCCGGCACATGCGGGGTATTGCGGTGCGATTGCGACTGCCGGCTGCTCTTCGACGCCGCCAATCAGCCGTTCTGTGAGGGCGTGTGCCCGGACGGCGTAACAACCTGTTTCCTGGTCGGCGACGGCAGCATCGCTAACCCATTCGACTGTTCGTGCGATCCAGTCATCGAGGACGGGGCCTGTTGCCTACCCGATGGCACGTGCATAACCACGACGAACACCGACTGTGCGGCCCAGGGCGGCACGTTCATTTCGGGCGTCGGCTGCTCCGGCGTAACCGAGGCCTGCTGCCTGCCCGACGGCACCTGCCAGGATCTCGATCCGCTGTGCTGCGCGATTCGAGGCGGAGCGTCACAGGGCACCGGGACAAACTGCGGCATGCCCGGCATCTGCGGAGGCGGAGACCTCTGCCCGATGCCGACGTTCATGGATCCGTGGTGCCAGTTCCGCCAGCCGACCGATTGCGCCGACGGCGCGGCCGCTGGCGAATGCTGGCCGATCGCGGGGTCCAAGACGAACATGGGTTCGCCGAACATCCTCGAATGCGATTGCCTCAACGGGGAGTGCGGACCTCTGCATGTTAACGTCCATGCGGACGGCTCCTTTACGTACCGGTGCATCTTCGCATGTCCGGATCCGACCCAGCCGTGTCTGATCCATCGCAACGGAATCCCCACAACAACGAGTTCGATCCACAGCAGCCAGTTCTCGCAGGATGAAGTCATTACCTGTGACTGCCATGTACCGCCGACGGTCTGCCCGCTGGATAGCGCAGACAGTATTTGTGCTCCGCTTCAGCCGCTGGATTGCCAGAATGGCAGCGCGAGCGAGTTATGCCGACCCGAGGTCGTCGTTGTCGGTCCTAATGGTGTTTTTGCGGATCGTTGCGATTGCTTCGAAGACAACGGCGAATGCGGACCGATCATGGTGTTCCCAGTGGCCGGAGGCGGGGCGTTCATTTCCTGCGACTTCGCTTGTCCGGATCCTGACGAGCAATGCGTGATCTGGAATAACGGTGTCTCCACGGGCTTGATCGCCGCCCATTCTTCGACGTTCGCCATCGACGACCAGCTTACCTGCGGATGCGATCCGATTTCCAATCCGGTGTGCGCGCTGCCACCGACGCAACCGTTGTGGTGCCAGAACCTCCAACAGTCCGATTGCCGCGACGGGGTCAACAACGAGGAATGCCACCCGATCCTGGTGTCCGTGCCCGCGACCGGCGGCATCACCATTCGCGAGTGCGACTGCCTTAACAACGAGTGCCGCAAGATGGCGATCGAGTTGGATCCTGTCGGGTACACTATGACGTGCGTTTATCACTGTCCGACGCCGGGAACCCAGTGCGTCATCTGGCGAGACGGCGTGCCGACCAACCTAACGTCCATTCATTCGACGCAGGCCGTCGGCCAGGACATCAAGTGCGATTGCGCCGATTACCAGCCGACCGGGGCCTGCTGCTTTATCAATGCCGCCGGGTTGCCGGACTGCATCGACGGCGTCACCCAGGCGCACTGCAATACGTTAATGGGTTCGTTCCTGCTTGGCGCCAGTTGCGCAGGAACGATTGAGGCTTGCTGCGATCCAGCCACTAATTCGTGCGTGGACGTGGATCCGGTCTGCTGCAAGGCCCAGGGCGGAATCCCGCAGGGTGCCGGTACAAGCTGCTCCGATCCGGGCATTTGCCAGCCGCCGCATTATTGCCCGCTTCCGACGCACTTCCCGTTCCCGCCGTGGTGCGATGCGCTACAGCAGAGCGATTGCGATGGGGCCAATGCCGGCGACCACTGCTGGCCGAGGGTCTGGTCGACGGGCCTTAATCCGGATGGAACCCTTGGTCCGCTGCTTGCGGAATGCGATTGCATTGACAATGAGTGTGGTCCCGTGACGAAGACGGATCATGGCGATGGTTCGTTCACCTACCGGTGCATCTTCCCGTGCCCGGACACGACGCAGCCGTGTCTGATCCATCGCCACGGTGTGCCGACGGCCTCCAGCTCGATCCACAGCAGCCAGCTTGGGCTGAACGAGCGAATCACCTGCGACTGCAAGGAGCCGCCGCCTTCGGTATGTCCGCTCGATAGCCCGAACGGACTTTGTGCGCCGCTTCAGGCACAGGACTGCAAGGACGGCACGGCCAGCGAGCTGTGCAGGCCGCAAATCATCAGCGTCAGCGCGGATGGCACGATTCGGGCGGAGCGATGCGATTGCGTGAGCGACGGCGATCTCGTCTGCGGTTCCGCAATCTACCTGTTCGATACACCCATCGGACAGATGGTCTCCTGCGACTTCAACTGCCCGGATCCGGCGCTGGAGCGCTGCGTGATCTTCGCCAACGGCGTCTCGACCGGCTTGATTGCCGCCCCGGCGGTTCAGTTCCCAGGGATGAAGTTGCACTGCGACTGCGACCCGTTTGGCGACATCCTGTGTCCGTTGACTGCGGTATCCGCTCCGTTCTGCGATACGCTGCAAAAGGCGGACTGCAAGGATGGCCTGGCCGGTGAGGATTGCCACCCGGTCTTGGTGACCGTCACCACCGACGGAATGGACGTCGAAACGCGTCGTTGCGACTGCGTCGGCGACGAGTGCCGCAAGATGTCCATCATGCCGGGCGACGCAGGGTTTGGCTACACGATTACCTGCGACAACCAGTGTCCCGATTCGGATGATAAGTGTGTCATTCACTTGAACGGCGTGCCGACCAATCTCACGTCGATCGGTTCCTGGAATGCTCCGGGACAGGACGTCAATTGCGATTGTCGCCCGCCGATCTGCCCGCTGGCAGGTCACTGGTGCTACGCGCGACAGATGCTGGACTGCCTCGGCGGCACCGACACTGAGAATTGTGCTCCGATGGTCGTGTCGGTGCTCGGACCGGCCCCCAGTGGTGTGAACGTCAAGCACTGCGAGTGCGCTGGCGATGAGTGCGGCCCGGTCGGTATCACTAAGGTCGCCAACGGCTTCTACACGTTTACTTGCGAGTTCAACTGTCCGCCCGGACAGGTATGCCTGGTCCACAAGAACGGCGTGTCCACCGGTTCGAGCAGCATCGAGTCCGCAACGGTATCTCCGGACGAGGACGTCACCTGCCATTGCGTCGAAGTCGGCGAGCTTTGCCCGCTGACGCCGGCCAGTGCGCCGTGGTGCGATGCCCTTCAGGCGTCCGATTGTCAAAACGGCGCGGCCGACGAAAACTGTATGCCGCGGGTCGCCTCGGTGAACACGGCCGGTCTGGCGGTGGCGAAGGAATGCGACTGTCTTGGCAACGAGTGCGGCCCGGTGGCCATTATCCCGGTCACCAACGGATTCTATTTCCGCTGCCCGTTCGTCTGCCCCGATAACACGCAAAAGTGTCAGATTCACCGCGACGGGATTCCTACCGGCGTAGGCGTGATTCACTCCAACACGGTTGCACCGAACGAGGAGATAACCTGCGGTTGCGTCAAGACCGAACCGACGTACTGTCCGCTGGATCCGGCGCTGGACATCTGCCTGGAGCGCCAGCAACTCGACTGCCAGTCAACGGTTGCGGGCGAGCTGTGCAAGGCCAGGATCATTTCGTTCGACGCCGTCGGGAATCCGCGGGCCGAGCGTTGCGATTGCGTCGGCGATCAGACGTGCGGCTCGCAGATCGCCGTCAATCCGGTCCCGCCGCCCATGGACGGGTGGAACGTCTCCTGCGATTTCGCGTGCGATACACCGGGCCAGCAGTGCGTGATCTGGGTAAACGGCTCGCCGACCGGCATCGTTTCCGGTCACTCGTCGATGTTCCCGCCCGGGGCGGAGCTTTCGTGTGATTGCAATCCGCTGCCGCAGGAGTGCAGGCCCACTACGGATGGACAGGCCTGTACACCGTGTCCGAATCCGGCCATGCAATGCGTCCCGACGCTGATTCAGTGGAGTGGCGTCGGTTTTCCGAGGTATCGCATCCTGGCCTGCGAATGTACCGATAAGTGCCACATTAATCCGCCGACCAATCCGAACATTGGACCGACCTGCTCAGGTCCGTGCCCGAACAGCCCGATCTCGCTGCTGAAGAAGTGCGTACGAAAGAAGGATCCGCTTACCGGCGGCTGGATGTGCCGGTGCGTGCCCAAGTGGCCGCCGCTGGACGACGTATTGAATCCGGCGGACAAGAACCGGTTCATCTCCATGGCCACAAGTGGCGGAGGCCTGGCGGCACGCGGGCTACTGCTCGGACCGGCCATGGCGATCCGCCTAACTATGGACGCCCTGCACGACCCGGCGCCGCCCGACTTCTCTGGTTTCAACGGCGAGCATGTCTGGGCGGGTGAGATTGAAGAGTACGTCCAGACAAATAACCCGCCGACTTCATTTTTCGGCGCTCGAACTTCCTGCGAAGCGGTCTTTACCGACTTCTCGGGCGAGTTCCACGTGTTTGGAGCGGAGGTACTCCCGAGCTCCACTTACAGTGTGCAGGTGGTGAGTGAAGAGTGTGCCGACTCGCTTGAAGAGGAGGACTGCTACTCCGATCCGCTGGTTCTGGGGACGGCGCTTTGGGGCGATGTTACCGCTAACGGAGCGGTGAATGTCCTCGACATATCTGCCGTGGCCGATCAGATCAAGGATCTTGAAACGGCTCTCGGAACGACGCGCACTTATCTGCGCTTCAACAATCCGAATCCGGTTTCGGGCGTGAATGTCCTGGATCTGGCCGACGCGGTTGATGCTGTTAAGGAATTGCCGTATCCGTATTCCGGGCCGTGCACGTGTCCGTCGTCGGCCACCTGCCCGACTCTCGATGCTTGCGGGCGGTGCTCGCCGTAAGAGTCGCCGATCCTAGAGCGTGTTCTACTTCAAAGGTGGGCCGATTCGTCGGCCCACCTTTTTTGTTTGCGCGCCGGATTCGCAGCGGCGAATAGCACTCCGAATGCGAGGTTTCCGCGAAGCGCCGACGGCGAAGACGAAACACCCATGCTGCTCATACGAGCACCACCGGATTCGAAATGACGCGGAAGAGAAGGACAACTGGGTTGAAGTTTCCGACTGGCTAGGCCAGGAAGATCGGCTGGTCGAAGCGCACGCCGGCGCCGAGCATTTGGGATTCCCCATGTGTGACGGGATGGGTTCGAATCACCGTGCCGAAGTATCCACCGCTGTCGATGTCGGCGATCGGCTTCTGGGCTGCTTCGTCGAACAGAGCCAGTTCGCAACGCTGTCCGACCGCAATCGCCTTCGACGAGGGAACCAGGAAAAACATCCCGCCTTCGCTAATGTCGCACGTGCGACCGACAATGGGCTCGACGAATCCGAGAGGTATGATATTGACCGAAAGCTCTCGGGCGAGGCGTTCGGCCTCGCGCCGTTCGGGGGTCGCCGGACGACTGACCGTTCTGGGCGTTGATTCAAGAATCTGATTTGGATGTTCGGAGATGGCTAGCATCACTGGACTTCACTTATCTGCGGTGGCGACAAGGAGGACACCAGCGAAGCCGGTTCAAAGCGGGCGAAACCCACCGGCCAAGCCGGATAGACCGGGCGACGCCCGGTAGCCCAAAATCACCAACATGCCGGCACCGCCCCAACTTTCGGCACCGTGAAAGAGACTCCATCCTAACCAAAATGCTCTCTGCGTCAATGCCGACTCTGTGTTTGCCGCGCAATTACACAATGCGAACGGAACCCAAATTGCAATACCGTACCGCCTATGAATCAATGGTATATCGGTAGACCAAGGCGGCTAATTTTGCATCCGTGTAACACGCAACGCATGGGAAATTGGAGCAAGTCGCCCCAAATTTTTAGAAAGGAGTCTAAATGGACAAAACTCGCCCACCTCGAACGGACATAACGGCCCTGCCATGTAGAATCCGGCCCGAAAACGGTGTATTGCGGCCTTTGGAAAGAAAGCAGTTCGGCTCGACCGTCCAGCGGCATTTGGGGTCGATGATGGTCAGGTCGGCAGGTTGCCCAGGCACAATTCCCTGGTGCGGTTGCCCAAGAACTTTGGCCGGTCCGGCCGTCAGCCATTCGATCAATCTCGGCCAATCGGCAAGTCCAGACTCGATCATGGCCTCGGCCGCAACACCGACGGCTGTTTCAAGTCCGACGATCCCTGCGGGGGCCTTGAGAAATCCGTTTGCCTTTTCTTCGGTCGTGTGCGGAGCGTGATCGGTCACGATGCAGTCAATGGTTCCATCGAGCAGTCCCCGGCGGCAGGCCTCGACGTCGGCCCAGGGCCGCAGTGGCGGATGCATCTTCGTGTTCGGATCTGCGCCCAGGCAGGCTTCGTCGGTCAAGAGCAAGTGGTGGGTGCAGACTTCGGATGTTACCGGCAGTCCCGCCGTTTTTGCCGCGCGAACCAGGTCCACCGCTTTTGCCGTTGAAATGTGGGCGACGTGATATCTCCCTCCCGTCCTCCGACAAAGCTCGATGTCACGTTCGATCATGGCCTCTTCCGACCGGGCATCGAGTCCGGGCAGGCCGAGCTGATTTGATACTTGGCCAAGGTGCATGACGCCCCCGGCCGAGATGTCGCGGTATTCACAGTGTTGGATCAACAAAGCGTTATGACGCACTGCCAATTCAAAGGCCTTCCGCATCACGGCATCGTCCTCGACGCCGACGCCGTCATCGCTGAATGCAACCGCCCCGGCCGATTGGAGCGCGGCGAAATCGCAGATCTCTGTTCCCGCGCGGCCGCGTGTCATGGCGGCCACCGGCATGACCTCGCAATGGCCGACTTCGCGGGCCTTATCGATGATCCATCGTACGACCTCCGGAGCGTCCATCGCGGGCGTGGTATTCGGCATGCAGGCGACGCGCGTAAACCCGCCTGCGGCGGCCGCGGCGGTGCCGCTTTCGATGGATTCTTTGTGAGATTGTCCCGGTTCGCGCAGGTGGACGTGCATGTCCATTAGGCCCGGACACACGATGTGTCCGGTGGCGTCAAAGTTGTTTGACGCCGCGCCCGCGATTGCGGCAAAGTTTCCATTGACAACGGCCACATCGGAGATTTCATCTCGGCCGGCGAATGGATCAATCACCCGCCCGCCACGAATGTTAAGTGCCTCGTACTCGCTAATCTTCAGGCGGGAAGTGTGCATGGTGATCGTTTGCAGTTCGCCATGAGTCAAAATCGTATCCGGGGAGAGCCGGGCCACAGCTTCGCACAGTTTGGCCCCGCCTGCCAGGCCGGCCGAACACGGTCATCAGCGAACATCCCTACGGTTCTGCGCCCGCGGCTGGTCTTCTATACGGGGACAAACCGCGCGGCCACGCGCTTGTTCGCGTCGAGCACCACCGACTGAGGATTGGCTTGTCCGGAGAGGTTGCCGTCCCATCCGCAAAACCGCCAGCCGGGCTCCGCCAGCGCGGTCAGTTCGTAGACTTCATGGGCATGGTTGTTGCCGTTGCCCGGGGTCGCGACCCCGGCGGCCGTGTTGGGCGACTTCCTGACCGAGCCGCTCCCGACCACGTTGACCGTCAGCGTGAAGCGGCGGGCGTCGCTTGCTTCGAGCGGGCCTTGCCGGTTGTTGAGCTTCCATGTGTTGCGATGCACCGGGTCGTTGCGATGGGCTTCAAGGTAGCGGCCGTGCCGACCCTCATCAAACGATCGGAGAAGGAACTCGCAAAGCTCGCTGACCAGCGGCGAAGCGTCTTCCCTTAGCAGCTCTTGCACACGATCGCGTATGGCCACGTTGCTCAGTCGCGCCTTGCGGGCGAATAATCGCAGATAGGCGGTCTTGAGCCCCTGAATGTCCTCGCTCTTGAAACCGCTCCGTTGCAGGCCGACGCCGTTGATCATACGGATTTCCGAGCGCGTGCCTCTCGCTGCCACCATGACCACGAACGGCGGCACGTCGGACGTCACCCGGGTCATCCCGCCGATAAAGGCGTGCCTTCCGATGGTCACGAAGTGATGAACAGCGCTGTGGCCGCCCATGTTGACATTGTCGTGAACGTGGACGTGCCCGGCGAACTGCACATAATTGGCGATGACGCAACGGCTGCCGATGCGGCAATCGTGAGCGACGTGAACGCCGATCAGGAACAGGTTTCGATCGCCGATACTTGTAACGCCGCCGCCATTTCCAGTGCCCGGATGCACCGTCACCATCTCGCGGAAAATATTGCCGTTGCCGATCTCAAGCGTCGTTCTTTCGCCCGAGAATTTGAGATCCTGAGGCGCGGTACCGAGGATGGCCTGCGGAAAGATTTCGCAATTCTCGCCGATCGTGGTGAATCCTTCGACAATGGCATGGTGATGCAGCTTCGTACCATCTTTGATGATCGCGTTAGGGCCGACGTAGCAATACGCCCCGATCTCGACGCCGCGGCCGATCTCCGCGCCGGGCTCAATAATGGCGGTTGGATGAATACTCACTGTTTCAGTCACCATCTATTCGCAGTGCCGAAGGCCACAGCCCTCAATACCATTCAGACCCCAAAGCATCGTGCCGGTCTATGCCGGCGGCCGAAGTTTAGTGTTGCTCCGCGTCGGTCAGGATGAACTTGATCTCCGCCTCGGCAACCGGCTCGTCGCCGACGCGGGCCCGGCCCTTAATGTGGCCGGTGTTCGATCGAACCCGAACGGTCTCGGCCTCCAAAATCAACTGATCGCCGGGGCGCACCGCCCGGCGGAATTTCACTTTATCCAGGCTGAGCAGCACGGCCACCTTCCCCTTATGCTCCAATTCCTGGCTGAGCAGTATGCCGCCGACCTGGGCCAGGGCCTCGATAATCAGCACGCCGGGCATGATCGGGTCGCCGGGATAGTGGCCCTGGAAATAAGCCTCGTTGATCGTGACGTTCTTAAGACCAACCACCCGTGTCGAGCCCTCTACCTCAATGATTCGATCGACCATCAGGAACGGGTAACGGTGCGGAAGGATTCGCTGCACGCGATGAATGTCAACAGCCGGGGCGCGTTTCAGATATTGCGTCTGCTGCTGCTCCTGGTTGAGCTTGCGAAGCTGTCGAACAAGTGCATGGTTCAGTGAATGCCCGCTCTTTCGGGCAATAATCCGACCGACGAGCGGCCGCCCGAACAGGGCCATGTCGCCCAGAAGGTCGAGAATCTTGTGCCGCACGCATTCATCCGGAAACCGAAGGGTGTTTTCGATCGGCCCGTCGCTGCCGAATACAAGAATGTCGCTGTGCGAGAGGTGCTTGCCCAGTCCGCTGGAGCGAAGCTCTTCGGCCTCGCGTTCGAGCACAAACGTGCGCGCCGGGGCGAGATTGGCCTCGAAGCTCTCTGGCGTGATCGTCAGTCGATAACTCTGCCGCCCGATCGGCCCCTCCGATCCGTAATCGAGGTCGTAAGCGATCTCCAGGGTTTCGGACTTCGGGTCCAATGGCGGAAGGGCAATCAACTCTGAATCGCCGTCAACCACGCGGGACATCCCCGGAATGACAAAAGGAATGCGGTCCCGATTCTGCGGCTTGATACCCGCGGAATGCAGCATTTCGACGAACGCGAGACTGCTGCCGTCAAGTCCCGGAAGCTCGTTGGCGTTTAGCTCGATCTGAAGATTATCGACGTCGAGCCCGGCGCAGGCGCTCAGGCAATGTTCGACGGTCTCGATGGCGACCGTGCCGTTTCGAAGCGACGTACGGCGGGCGCGCTTCGAGACGTTCTCGACCAGGGCGTCTATCCGTATCGGCGGACTCTGGTCGGTGCGAATAAAGCAGATGCCGCTGTCCGGCGGGGCCGGGCGGAGCCGGACCGACACGGGCTCTCCCGTGAAGAGCCCGAAGCCCTGCAACTCCGCGTCACGCGCTATCGTGCTTTGTTGCTTCAAGTCGTTCCACTCGCGCGAGGAGCTCTTTTAGCTGAGCAGCCATTTCAGGGAGCCGGATTGTCAGCGCCTGCGTCCGAAGCGCCCGGCTCATTTCCTGAATCGGCCAGCCGGTGACGGACTGTCCGGGCGCGACGCTTCGCGTGACCACTGACATGGCACCGAGGCGCGCTCCGCTTCCGATTTCAACATTGTCGACAATTCCGGCCTGCCCGCCGACAACGCATTGATCGCCAATTCGAACGCTGCCAGCCACGCCGGACTGCCCGGCAATAACACAGTCCTTGCCTATTCTAACATTATGGGCGATCTGAACCAGATTATCAATCTTTGTACCCCGGCCGAGTACGGTATTGCCAAATTTTGCACGATCGACGCAGGCGCAGGCGCCGATTTCAACATCGTCTTCCAGGATCACCGCCCCAATATGCGGGACGCGGCAATAATGCCCGTCGTCCAGGTAATAACCGAATCCGTCGGACCCGATGACCGCGTTGGGCTGAATGATTACGCGATGTCCAAGGGTGCATCGATCGCCAACGAAAACATTGTTCCAGAGAAGGCAATCATCTCCGAGGGTTACATCACGCCCGATCACCACGCCCGAATGAAGTACGCATGATCGGCCAATGCGGCTGCCGGGACCGATCACGACATGCGGACCGATCGCCGCCCCGTCGCCGACGGTCGCGGACGGATCCACGACGGCCAGGGGATGAATCCCCGGCTCGGGCACGTTCGACGCAGGGGCAAAGGCTCCGAGCAGCCTGGCCACCGATCGATCAAGTCGATCGCATAGAATCGCGGGCATCGGCGTTTCGCCGAAATCTCGGGCGACCAGGACCGCGCCGGCCTTGCTTTCAACGAGCTTGCGTGCGTATTGCGGGCGGGTGACCCAGGTCGCCTGATCGGGCTGGGCCTCGGAAACGTCGGACACGCCGCAAATCCGGCCAGAGCCGTCGCCGCGCAGCTCGCCACCGACGAGCGAGGCAAGCTCCCCAACTGTGTAACTCGGCACCATGATTCAGGCCGGCATCAGCGACGATGAACCGGGTCGGATTGGGCCGGTCGGCCGTCGGCATCGGGCGGGAATCGATTGGGATCTCCACCGCCGCCGCCCTCCACCGGCAACCCCTTGTAACGGCCATTCAGCCGGTTAACGACCTCGTCGGTGATGTCCACGTTCGGACTCCAGTACATAACCTTTTGCAAGAGTATTTGTTGTTTGACCTGATTGGGATTTTCCGGAGTTTCCGGAGGGAGCAGATCGCTCGCAAGCACGAGATCATATCCTTTTTCCTTGGCGATCTCGGCCACGACTGCATGCACGTCGGCGTAAATGCTTCGCAGTGACTCGGCCAGGCCGCGCTCGACATGCGCACTTTCGGATTCCACGAACCATTGGATTTCGGCTTCGAGCATGGCGACGCTTTTCCGCCGTTCGGCGAATTCGGGCGTGCCCGGCTTGAGCTCTTCCATGAGCGATCGCCGCTGACGATCGAGTCGATCCTGCATGGCGGCCCGCTCCTGCTTGAGCCGGTTGCGAATGGCGTCAAATCGAGCTTCGAGATCGGTTGTCTTGCGATACCGCTCGGAGACCACGGGCACGTTGACCACCGCGACCTTTGTCGCCGCAAGAGATCGCGTGGAAGCCGGGAAGATGACTAACGCCGTCGATAACAGTAACCATTTTTTCATTGAGTATCACCACGAAAGAGGGACGATAACTTTTCAACTGGCGAGCATTCTATCACAATGAGGCCGAGGAGTTAAGCCCGGCGAAAATGGCAAAGGAGCAAATCGGATGGGGTGGGCCAGTTCGCCGTTGGAATGCGGATTGAAGGGCTCTTAGAGAAGGGGAAGCCGTTAGTTCGAGGCGTCGCGAAGTGCCACGACACGGACATACTCGGATACGCTGCGAAACCCTTGTCGTATCGCGGCATACTGGAGAAGGCTCTTCTCTCTGGGCAGCAGGCGAATGTTCATTTGTTCCTCGCGCCGCTTCGGATTCAGCGGCTCCGGCGGCTCGACCCCGGCTTCTATCAGGCTGGCCAGGCTGACCGTCAGCGCCCGGCGAACCGCTTCCACGCACTCATCAGGAGTGCGCCCACTTGAAAATACCGTTGGGATTTCAACGGCAGTTCCCATCCATCCTTTTCGCTCATGCGGCTCAAGCACGATGTGGTAATTCTGTGCAATCTCAGCGGCCCGGGCGCGGATGGCCGGATCGAAGGGACCGTCCTTGGCTTTGAAATGTTCGGATTGTCTAATCATTCGTCACGCTCTTGCTCGGCCATGACAATCCCACGGATTCGTGTGAAATCATCGTCGTCGACATGGCCATCATTGACTTCGACAAGGATCGGCAGGCCAGATGCCGGGCTGCCGTCCTTGTAAAAAATCCGATAGGGTTTCTCAATTCTGAAAAGAATCCAATCATGGGACTCCATGTAATTGAGAACCTCTGAAAACAATGCCATGAGAAACTCCTTTTCTTAGGGCACGAGCGGATGCCTTCCGCTCGCAAGAGTTATGTGCATAAGCGTATGTTCGCTTAATGTCGTCGGCTTGGTTATTCATAGCGATTCTCCCAGTTCACCCCGTCGTACCTTTGAAGCCGCTGATACGCGGACGAGGACACGAATCAACGGTAGCCGAAAATGGCACCTCGTTGCTGATGACACCTGAGTATACGCTATCGTATACATCCAGTCAAGCTAGGCGAATTAACTGGGTGGATTTGCGACGCAACGCAAGATCGAGGAGCCCTGCGATTCGAGCCTCTGGTGTTCGAGCCGTTTTTGATTTCAGGGCAAGTAACTTGGCGGAGTAATCGTCCAA